>CAJXHA010000103.1 GCA_913053615.1 uncultured Bacteriovoracaceae bacterium
AAAACAAAACTAAAAAGAATGCCAAGTCCATTTTTATGTTTCCTGGGCAAGGGTCTCAATATATTAATATGGGCAAAGAGCTAAGAGAGTACTCTAAGAGCTTCTTTGATCTTACTGAGTATTGTTTTAATGAAGCTAATAAGTATTTAAATAAAGATATTAGAGAGGTTCTCTATAACTCAAATGATGAAATCATTAATAATACTTATTTTACCCAACCAGTTCTTTACATTTTTGAATATGCACTAGCTAAATTACTTGAGGAGCATGGATTAAGACCATCAATGATGCTGGGCCACTCTGTTGGTGAATTTGTTGCTGCTACTTTAAATAATGTTTTTAGCTTAGAAGATGGGATAAAAGCAATATGTAAACGAAGTGAGCTTATGAGTGAATTACCTGGCGGTGTCATGTTAAGCGTTGCACTTTGTGAGACTGATTTAATAGAAATATTACCAACAAATTTAGATATTGCAGCAATTAATGCAGAAAAATCTATTGCCGTTGCAGGTCCTTTAGAAGCAATAGAAAATTTTGAAAAAATATTAAACGCTCAAAATATCGCAAATAAAAGATTACATACTTCACATGCTTTTCACTCTCGAATGATGAACCCGATGTTGGAAGCTTATAAGGAATTTTTGAATACCTTAAGTCTTTCCCTTCCGGATAATGCTTTTTTTAGTACTGTAACAGGAAAGCTAGAGAAAGATATTTTTGCAACATCAGAGTACTGGGCAAATCACATTGCTAAAACAGTTAGATTTTATCCAACTATGAAAGCATTAGTTGCTAGCTTAGATGATCATAAGGAATCAATATTTATTGAAGTAGGACCTCGAGTAACATTAAGTACTTTAACTAAAAGAATGGATAAAACATTAACTGTCCTTGCAACTAGCTCTAGACAGGTAGAGACTGAGAAAGAAAACTTCTTAAATTGCTTAGGAGAACTTTTTACTCTTGGTGAGAGTGTAAACTTTAATCAAAATAACCTCTTAAAAGGCAGCAGAAATAGTGATTATGGCCTAACAGTATTTAAAAAGTCTGAGCATTGGTTAGATAAAAATCTTAAAAATGAAATAAAAATGAATAAAAGTATTAAAGGAAGTGAAAAAATGAGTGCGAACCAAAAAGTAGAACAGCTCAAGAAAATCATAGCGGATGTGTTTGAAGATGCATCTGGAATAGATATTCTGGAGTATAGCGATGATACATGTTTTTTTGAAATGGGCATGGATTCACTTTTTCTAACTCAAGTCGCACTAAAATTAAAAAGTGAATTCAAGGTTGAACTTAGTTTTAGACAGCTAACTGAAGAGTATGCTGATCTGCAAAGTCTATGTGCTTTTTATTTAGATAAGTATGATTTTAAGGGTGTGGAAACTCCTTTAGTTGAAGAAACTAAAGTTGAAAATAAAAATGAAGTTCCAACATCAATGAGTAATGTAAATACTTCTAATTCAACTCAAAAAGCTGCTACGACTCAACCACAAATGGTTCAAATGAATATTAATACCAACGCAGCTGGTGTTGAAGGTATTATTCAGACTCAATTACAACTTATGCAAAATCAATTAAATTTATTGGCCGGTGTAGGAATGAGTATGAGTACAAATAATACCACTAGTACCCAGACAACTCAGGAAATGCCTGTTGCGGCGTCGACACCTGTTGTTAATAGCGAAGAAGAGAGAGAGGCAAAAAAATCCGAATTAAAAACAGAGGTTAATAACGAAAAAGATGAAGAACATAATTTAAAAGCAGAATTGAATAATACTAAAAAAGCATTTGGTGCGATTGCGAGAATAAGCACAGAAAAAGAAGATGAAAATAATACTTTTATCAATGACTTTATTAAAGAATATAATGAAAAGACAAAAGGTTCTAAGAACTTTACTCAGGATGCAAGAAAATCTCATGCTGATCCTAGAGCTGTTACTGGCTTTAAGCCAGAACACAAGGAAATGGTGTATCCCATCGTTGTAAAGGAGTCTAAAAATCAAAAGTTAATTGATATTGATGGTAATGAATATATAGATATGCTTTGTGGATTTGGTTCTAACTTCTTTGGTAATAGAAATGATCATATACAAAAAACTATCTTAGAACAAATGGATAAGGGAATTGAAATTGGTCCTCAACATCCATTAACTAAAGAAGTAAGTGAAATGATAAATGAACTTACAGGGAATGAAAGATCAGCTTTCTGTAATACTGGTTCAGAAGCCGTATTGGGAGCTATGAGAATTGCTAGAACAATAAGTGGTAAAAAGAAAATCGTATCTTTTAATGGATCTTATCACGGAATAAATGATGAAGTAATTATCAAAGGTTCTAAGAAAGGAGCAACATTTCCGGCAGCACCAGGAATCAATAAAGATGCTGTCTCAAATATGATCGTTCTTGAATATGGTGAAGAAGAATCTTATGCAAAGTTATTAGAGATTGCAAAATCAGGTGATTTAGCAGCAGTTATTGTTGAACCTGTTCAAAGTAGAAGAAGTGATTTTCACCCTAAAGAATTCTTACAAAAAGTGAGAGAGTTCACATTACAAAATGATATTTGTCTTATCTTTGATGAAGTTATTACTGGTTTTAGAATTGCTTTAGGTGGTGCTCAGGAATATTTTGGAGTAAGGGCCGATATTTGTACATATGGAAAAATTGTTGGTGGTGGAATGCCAATTGGTGTTGTCAGTGGAAAAGCCAAATATCTTGATGCATTAGATGGTGGTCATTGGCAATATGGAGATGAGTCTACACCTACTGTTGGTGTTACGTACTTTGCAGGAACTTTCGTAAGGCATCCACTTGCACTCGCTGCAGCTAAAGGAGCATTAGAAATATTAAAAGAAATTGGACGTGATGGTCTAAAGGCTTTAAATGAGAAAGCTGATAAATGGGTAGAGGAAATTAACCATTTCTCAACTCAGGTTGGAGCTCCATTGAAGTTTGCAAATTTTGGTGCCTTAATGAAACCTAAGTGGGATGCAGATTATAAGAATAGTGATGTGTTCTTTGCTTACTTAAGACACCAAGGGTTACATTGTTATGATGGTTTTCCTTGGTTTATTAATCTTGCACATACCGATGCTGAGTTAGATAAGGCAAAAACAATCATAAAGAGTTCAATTGCACGCTTTCAAAATGAAGGTATAATGCAAGGAGAATCTATATACACAGCAGATGTAATGCACTCTCATTTACCTCCCAGAGCTGATTTGAAACTAGGGAGAAATGCAGAGGGGTTTGCATGCTGGGTAGATGCAAGTAATAATGAAGTAAATTTGTAAATGAAAGACTCAATTGACTCAAAATATAGTGACTTTGTTTTAACAGGTCCTATCGAATTAAGTGCTCCTACGACATCAGCTCAAAGAGAAATTTGGGCAAGTATTGATATCGATGAGAACGCCAATAAGTGCTTTAATGAGTCAATCTCAATTGAGTTAAATGGCAAGGTCGAACTAAGTAAATTAAAAAGTGCTCTTAGACTTTTTACCGAACGTCATGATGTTTTTCGATCTTGTTTTACACCGGATGGACGAAACTTTCTAATTTATCAAGCTCCAGAATTAAATTTTCATTATTACGATTTAAGTTTGAATGCTAATGCACAGGTTGAACTTAAAGCAATTAAGTCCAGTACTACGCAAATCTCATTTGATTTAATTAATGGGCCACTTTACCAATTTCAATTAATTAAGATTTCCGAGCTTAAATATAATCTACTGATTACAGCACATCACTTAATTTGTGATGGGTGGTCTATGGCGGTTTTAGTAAATGAAGTAAGTTCCTTATATGAAGAGCTAGAAAGAGGAAGTGCAATTTTACCAAAAGCAAATCAGTTCTTTGACTTTAGTCTTGAATTTAATAAATTAAATCTCAACAATGAACTTGATTATTGGAAGAATAATCTCCAAGGTGCTCCAACAACCCTTGAACTACCACTTGATTATGAAAGACCTGCATTTAGAACATATAATAGTGAGCGCATTGACTATCAACTAAATCCAGAGCTTGTATCTAGGTGTCAAAAGTTAGCCGCTAAAAATAAACTTAGTTTTTATCATTTATTATTTAGTGCTTATAATGTCTTTAATTATCACTTAACTGGACAGAGTGATTTGGTTATTGGGATAAGTAGTGCCTTACAGTCTAAATATGGAATGTATGATCTGGTCGGTCACTTGGTACAACTCTTACCAATTAGAACCAAGGTAGATAAACTTGAGAGTTTTATTCAATATGCTGGCAATGTAAAAGCAAAGATGTTGGATGCAAATGATCATAGTAATATTACCTTTGGAGATATAGTTCAAAATTTAAATATAAAAAGATCTCCTGATAAAATTCCACTTATTAATGTCATTTTCAATGTTGATCAGCAATATGAGAATCAAGGTTTTGCATTTGAAAATATTCAAGCAAGTTATGATTCAAATCCACGTTACTTTGAAAATTTTGAAATATTTGTCAATGCGACAACCCTTAAGGATAAATGTGTCCTCGAATGTCAGTATAATACGAACTTATTTAGAAAAGAAACTATTCAGAAGTGGCTTGTTGAGTTTGAAAACCTTCTGAATTACTTTGAGACCAACTCAACCGAGCCTATAAGTACTTATAAGATAAAAAATGATCTACTGGCAAAAAAAATTAACACTAAAAGTATTAATGTACCCGAAGAAGAGAATATTACTAAAGTTGATCAAGCTTTAATGGACCGTGTACATGTTTTATGGAAAAAAACTTTAAAAAATGAAAGCATAGATATTAATTCTAACTTCTTTCAAAGTGGTGGGCATTCATTATTAGCAATGGATTTAGTTCAAGCGATAAAAAAAGATCTCGGATTCAAAGTAAGTATTAAAGATATCATGTTAAACCCAACGGTTAAACGGCTCACTCAGGTGTTAACCGAAAAGGAAACCTTAGATACTCAAAACACCATTAAGTATGAACTCGAAAATGAGTTTAATTTAAGTTTCTCTCAAAAACAAACTTGGTTCTTACAAGAATTAAACCCTAGTACTAATATGTTTAATCTACCAAGTAGTATTTTAGTTGAGGGAATCGTTGATATGAATAAATTAAAAAAAGCTTATGAACAAATATTAAATAATCATCCAAGTCTTAGAAGTATTTTTGTAAAAGGACCGAAGCAAAAGATCCTTATTACCGAGGAAATTATCTCCAAATTAAATTTTAATTATTGTGAGGTTAGCTTGGATGAAGCAAAAGCAGATATGCTCGAGTTAGCAAGTAAACCCATCGATATTTATAGTGCTCCATTATTTCAGTTTAAACTATATAAAGTAGAGGGGAATAGAACCGTTATTTATAATAATTTCCATCATATCGTATTTGATGGCTGGTGTTTTGATATCTTTTTTAATGAACTTAATTTGGCCTATCAGGATCAAGAATTAAAAAAGGAAGCAAGGCCATATCAAGAATATGTTAGAGAACAAGAACAAAAAATAACTAATACCGAATTTAAGAATAGAGTAAAAGAGCTTGCAAACTTCATTCAAGAACAACCTTTGGAGTGCCTTTACCCGGCTGATTTTGAGAGACCACAGACTATTGATCATAGAGCTGGTACACTTAGCTTTCAGTTTTCCGCAGATGAAACGCAAAAACTTAATCGATTTGTAAAAGAGACAAATACTAGTCTTTATAATTTATTTTTAACAGTTTTTGGTCTAGCGATACTTGAAAAAGTTAATACGAAGAAATTATTAATTGGCACACCTCTAAGGGCAAGGCCTGAATCTTCTGATATGAATACTATTGGCTATTTTGTTAACTCATTACCAGTACTAATAGAAAAACAAAATGATGTAATGAGTACTCTAAAATCAGTTCAATTAGAATCATTGAGAACGATAGAGCATGAAGATATTCCACTTGAACTTTTAATGCAGGAGTTAAAGCTTAAACGTGATACATCTAAAACTGCAATTTATCAAAACTTCTTTTCCTTTCAAGATGTAACCAATAGATCAGGGCTTTTTAATAATACTCCTTACTCACAGGTCAATGTAGACAAGGCGACAACTCATACAGATATTGATATGGGGATTAAAGCTGGTCGAGAAAAAATTGAGGGAGCTCTTGAATACAGACTGGACTTATTTACAGAGAACACCATTAAAGAATTTAAAGTTCAATTCGATAAAATTCTTTTAGAAGTTATTAACTCAATTGAATCAGCCTCAGTTAGTAAGCCAAAGACTATAGCTTCGAATGTTTTGAGAGGTTCCAAAGAATTAGATTATTCTACACCTATTTTTGCATATGTTGAGAAATATGCTCTTGAAACACCTAATGCTATTGCATTTGAGAATACTGATTTATCTCTAACTTATAGTGAGCTTAATACTAAAGCGAATTTATATGCTAGTTATTTATCCTCATCAGGCTTAAAAGCTGGTGACCTTGTAGGACTATGTTGTCACCGAGATGAGAACCTTATCATTACATTAATTGCGCTAATGAAAATTGGTGTGGGTTATGTTCCTCTTGATCCCTATTTTCCAGATGAAAGATTACATTATATGCTAGAGCACTCTGGTGTGAAGTCACTAATTGCTCACTCTGATTTATTAGCACGCTTTGAATCAATGAAGTTGAATACTCATACTTTTGAAGACTTAAAACTTTATGATGGAAAAACAGAAAACCCTAATATTCCTTTTGATGCCAATCGTACTCTTTACGTCATTTATACCTCTGGTAGTACCGGAAAGCCAAAGGGAGTTGAACTCGGATGGCAATCAGTTCAAAACTTTATTCATTCAATGCAATCGAACTTAGGTACAAATAATAAATCTAAGCTTTTAGCAGTTACAACACTAAGTTTCGATATTGCTGTATTAGAACTATATTTGCCATTAGTTTCAGGAGGGACTCTTGTCCTTGCTGATAAATTTGAGTCTATTGATGGTGATGCTCTTAAAGATATTATTAGAGAGAAAAGTGTCAATATAATGCAAGCTACTCCTGCTACATGGAGGTTATTATTAAATGCAGAATTTAATCCAATTGAAAGATTTACTGTTTTATGTGGTGGAGAACCATTCCCATATGATTTAGCTGAAAAACTATTAAAGAAAGAGTTTATTGTGTGGAATATGTATGGACCAACAGAAACTACAGTATGGTCAACTATGAAGCAGCTCTCTTTACCATTAGAAAGCATTACAATTGGTAAACCTATTCATAATACAGATATTTATATACTTGATGATAATGCAGCTCCTATGGCTCAAGGTGAAGTTGGTGAGTTGTGTATTGGTGGTGATGGTCTTGCAAAGGGGTATTTCAAAAGAGATGACTTGAGTGCTAAGGTCTTTTTTACAGATGAATCTAGTGGAAAGAGAATTTATCGAACAGGTGACTTGGCAAAGATAAATGACGATGGTGAAGTTGTATGCCTAGGAAGAAATGATTCTCAAGTTAAAATTCGTGGATACAGAATTGAGCTAGGTGAAATTGAAACACGAATAGCTCAATTTGATCCTATTGATATCGTTGCTGTAATTGTTAAGGAGTATAGTGAAGTTGATAAAAGGTTAATCGCTTTTTATTCAACTAAAAGTAATATTAGTGACAATGATATACGAGAGTATTTACAAGATAAGTTACCGTCATATATGGTGCCGAATCAATTTATTAAACTTCATCAATTTCCACTAACCTTAAATGGCAAAATAGATAAGAAAAGCTTAGCTGATGACATAAAGTACTCTAATAAAGAGGAAAAGGTTTTAAATGTTCCTAAAATAACCAATTTAGATAATGGTTCAAATGCTAAGTATTTAAAGCTTAAAAATATCTGGTGTGAACTATTACAAATTGAAGACTTTGATGACGGAGATGATTTTTTTGATCTAGGTGGCCATTCACTATTAGCGGTAGAACTTTTTAGTAGAATTGAAAAAGAGTTTAAATTAGATATTCAATTAGCGGCGTTAATTAATAATTCTAGCTTTAAAGAGGTTTTATCTCTGGTTGATCCTTTAAGTACAAATCCTATTATAAAAGGTTCTAAGAAACTGCTTATTCCAAGTTTATGTGAATGTTTGGTACCTATTGAGATAAACGATAGTAGTAAAATAATTTTTAGTTTTCATGGTGTTGGTGGAAATATATTAAATTATCGTGTGTTTAAAGGCTTTTTAAAAGATTACTCACTCATTGGTGTTCAGTCCTTAGGAGTCTTAAATGATAGAGAGTATCCTGAAAGCTTAGAGCACATGGCTAAACGCTATATAGAAGAAATGAAATTAGTTCAACCTCAAGGCCCTTATATTCTTGCCGGAGGCTCAATGGGAGGCATGATTGCCTTAGAGGTGGCACAGCAATTAATAGCGGCAGGCGAAGAAGTTAAAAGCATCATTATGTTTGATACATTTGGACCTAATATACAATTTAGGGATCAGGTAAGCTTTATTAAGCGGGTTAAGAACTCATTGAATTGGAGAGCGAAGAAGTATTATGTTAATACCTTTTCATTCTTTATGCGATTACTTGGAATAAAAATACCTCATCACTATCGTCACTTTAATGTTGAGACTCATAATTATAAATTACTATGGAAGTATAGGCCTAAAGAGTATAGTGGACGGGTTGATTTAATTAGAGCTCCTGAAATTGAAAATTCAAGTTATGCTGATCCAAGCTTAGGGTGGAAAGGATTGTTGAAAGGTGAGTTTAATCGATATATCATTAATGGAAGTCATAGTAATTTTGTAGAGGTTGAGGAGCTACCAAGTGTATTTGAGGATATTATTAGTAAGCTTAATTCTTAACCTATTTAATTCTCAGTTATTAGCAAATACAATTAAGTACAATAAAACCATACCTGAAAATAATTATTTTAATTTAATTAATAAAGAGTTCTCACAAGAAATCAAATCCATGTCGATTTTTAAGGTAAGAATTGAAAACGATGGAACTTCCAAAAAAGAACTCTATATAGGTCTAAAGGATAATAAGACTGAGGACTATTGGGGACAGTTCACTCATAAGACTACTTTACAAAAAGGTCTTAATGAAATCACTGTGAATCTAAATCGGTTTGTAGGTGAGAGAGGCTCTCAACCTAATAAACGTTTTTTAAATAGAAATAAGTTAAAAGAAGCCTTTATTGTCTTTAATCCCGATATGAGTACTACAAGTGAGAAAATAAAACTTCTTTCTTTAGAGTTTATTACTTTTACTCAGCCCCAGCTTCCAAGTGATGCCGATTTTTTTATCTTTGGTGATATTGATTCGGAAATTTATCCTTTTGCTAAAATTATTAAATCCAAGTCAATGTATTCATCTTCTCAAGCTGGTTTTGAAAAGATAGATCTTTGGCGCGAGCGAGATGCAAAGATTTCTCCAAAGGCCCTTAGTCAAACGATTTCAGTCAAAGAAGCTGATTTCAGTATAAATTTAGCTAAAGGAGATTATACCCTTGAACTTATTTGGGATGAACTTGGATATTGGGAAATACCATTTTGGAATCTTAGAAAATTAAGCATTGGTGGAAAACCAGTATTAATTGAAACCCGTGCAACTTGGGATGACTTTCTTAATGATCTTTATATGTTTAAAGGCTCTAGAACAAAACCCTTTGATGCACTTCTTGGCAATGTCTTTAAACCTCAAGTAATAAAATATAAACATGCTGGGGGAAAACTCACATTGAGCTTTGAAGGTGATGCAAGCGGAGTTTCATTAAATACACTACTAATTTATCCAAACAAAAATAAAGAAATAGCTACCTTTAAGAAAAATCTTATCAGACTTTATCAAAATGAGTTTGATAGTGATTATAGAGAAGTATCTCAGAGTGCAATAAAAGCAGAACCAAGTATAGAGCTTACGAATATCGATTTAATTAGTGAAAAATGTGAATCGAATAAGAAAGTGGAATATGCTTACTTTGAGAGTGAGCTTTATCTAGTATTTTGCTTAACCAAGCTTAAAGGGGAAGAAGTTAATATTAGTTTAGACTCAAAACTAGATTTTCAAATTTATAAGGGAAAGCAGCAATACAAGTCTTTAGACTTAAATCATGAAAGTTTCACCAATGGACTTAGTCACTTTGAGCCAGCTAATAAAAAAATTAATATAGAGTCTAATAAAGAAATTATACTTATTCAGTTAAAGAATATTCCTCCAAAAACTAAGCAAATAAATATTGATATTAAAGCTAAAAGTGCAAAGTTAAAGAAAACACTTAGACTCAAAAAACTAAAGAATAAATTTTCTAAACTACCTATTGATTTAAATCTCTTTGGACCTAGTATTGTCCCTTTTACTTATTTTGAGGGAAAGAATAAAAAACAATGGATCGATAAGATTAATTCAAAGACTTATAATATATTAGCAAAGCATGACATAAATAATGTCCTAGATAGTACAATTATTAAGTTAAAATATAATAAAAACTATGAGCAGTTTAAATTGGATATAACTGATAAATTTGAGAACTCAGCTTATTCATATTTTTACCAAGCAAAAGCTCTAAGGGATATTATAAATGGGAATTTAAGAAACTCTTCTCAATCAGAGGAGATTTATCAAAAAAACCTCTCAAATGAGATCGCCTCACTTCAAAAGCGTAATTCTAAAAAATTTGTTTATTTATATAGTGATGAAGCG
>CAJXHA010000104.1 GCA_913053615.1 uncultured Bacteriovoracaceae bacterium
ATCAGGCACTGAACACACCGTATAGTTCTACTAGTGCAGGCTTTGAAAATTTAAATTTAAATGTTGCTAGAAATCAACATGTGCAAGTTTATAATAAGGCCACTGATATCTCAGCTGGTGTCTCATTTGGTTGTGGTGTTTATTCACGTTACTACTTAGATAATAATACAGTTAATAAAAAACACATCCGTTGTTGGGGAACAAATAAATTAACTGGCTCTAATACTGGTGATAGTGGAACGATGTATGACTTTGGACTCTTAAATAATATTGGTTGGAGTAAATGGTTTACAGGAACATTTTATGATAACTCCACTCTCCTACCTCCATTTAGAACCACTTATAATGGAGTGGTATTTGCTGACCTCGCAGATGTTTATGCCTCTGGTACAGGTCAGAGATGTGCTAGTTCAGGAGGTTCATCTTTATGTAACTTTGCTAAAAAGATGAGTTCCATTGGTAAAGACTCATTTAGTATTAATTCAAATTCATACTTGTATAATTACTACTTAGATCCAGATAATGATGGAACTAATAATTTTTATTATCAATATGGTTGGCTCACAAATTTTGAAAACCGTGGAGTGCGTTTAAACTTTGAAATGAATCACGCCTACTCTATGGTGAGAACTGACTTTGAGGCCTATGATGATATTGAACTGCATAGTGGTGCTTTTGCAACCTGTGCGATGCCTAAGTATAGTGCTCCTACTAATGATTATGGGGCCAATAATGAATTTCTCTGTTGGGGTAATAACTCTCGTGGACAATTAGGTGTGGCCGCTATTGATTATGGAACTTGTACCACAGAAGTTATTGGTGGATTTAATACATGTTCTTCTTCAATGGGTGGAGTGTTAAAGGCCATTAATTATACTTATTAGTTTCTCTGAGTACCCTTTTTTTCAGTACTTATCTTAGAATACTGACAATAAAATAGGTCAATTCACCCATTTTCACTAACTCACATAAAGCTTAAAACACCACCTAAACATCTAATATTACACAGATTCAATGTCTATTCCTACTCTAATACTCAGTTAATGAGAAAATAGTATTAGTAATTCTCATCAATTTTTAAAGGTTGATGATTAATTACCCGATAAAGAGATGAGGTTTAGGAAATAAATGGATTTTATTAAGAAACAATTTTCACTATTTATTATGTTCACAATGATGTTTGTATCAGCATGTTTACCTGTGCAAAAAGAAACTCAGTGTGGAAATAATGAAGCTTTCAATGCCACACAGAGAAAGTGTGTTCCGGTAATTGGAAGTGCTTCAACTAATACTGTATTTATCAAAAGTAAAACACCTACTAACTCTTATACTTTAACACTTGGAGATAATCCGGTTGAGCACAGTGTTTCTGTTAGTGATGTTTATAATTTTGGATATTCAACTCAATGGAATTTAAGATTCACTTCATCAGTAAGTTCAGTTTATAACTTTTCTTCTGATGCAGTCGCAACAAATACTTTAACTTATAACTTTTTACCGCCAACAGCTTCTACCCCTAACCTTGCTGGTAGTTATGTTATTGAATGTGTTGTCTTAGATCAAGACGGAGGTACTCAATTAGACTCTGTTTCTTGGACGGTACAAGTTGGAGCTCAAGCAACTCCTCAATTAGTTAATCCAAGTCCAGCTTCAAGTGCTGTTACTTTTCCATCAAATGATACCAGTGAAACTTTCACTATGGATATTCAAAACGATGATAGTCAAACGGGTATTTATACTTGGTATGTAAACTCAATCGCAGTAAGTGGACCAACGACTTTCTTAGGAAGTCCAAATCCATTTCTTCTAACTTATACACTTGATCCGGCCAATGATCTTGGTTCAGGTATTCATACTGTTGAATTAATTATCACACAATTAACTGATCCTACAGTTATCTATGATACCCATATTTGGATTGTGAATGTGGTGGATCCTGATCTTCCAACTATTTCAAGTGCGAGTCCAGCTTTTAGTAATACCCTTATCAATATTGATGGTGTTGACTACGCAAGCTTTGGATACCTTGATCAATCATTTACAACCCTTAATTCACTTAGCCCAGCTGGTCTTTGTGTTACGGTAGATGATTATGATAAAGACGGTGACGGAACTAGTGATCTTGATTATTCAATGGATATTAATGGTCAAATTATAGCTTCTAGCCTTGATTATGGTTCTAACCAAGTCTGTGTGACTTCTGCTCTAGTTGCTCAAAACCTTGTGAGTGATCAAGTAGGAGAATCGAGAACTGTTACCTTTAAAACATTTAAGAAAGGTACATCGACTTTAGTTGAACAAAAGCAATGGGCGTTAAGTGTTCTGCCTAAGAACTCGACTCCAAAGATTTCAGCTAAAGATGATGGAACACATACCCTTGATTGTGTTGGTCTAACAGATGAGGCCTTAAATGTTACAGGTTGTGAGCTTACTCAATCAGTTGATGCCAATGGTGATGGTGACTATACAGTAGGTGCAGACGATACAGATAATACTGCCAGAGTTGTTATCAATGTTAAAGACTTTGAAACTTACTCGGTAGGTGCTTCAACTACTCACGGTGAAGATAATATAGAAGTAATTTTTCAAATCAAGAAATCAACAGAATCAAGTTATCAAGATCTTGATGGAACCAGTGCCCTTTCAGTAAATGATTGTTACCAAGAAAGTGGAACTGCTAAAACTGCAGGTAGTGCTACCCCTTCTAGTGGTTATGATACTGTCTATGTTTGTGAAGTTGGTGTGAACGCATTTAATACAACAACTAATGAGCCAATTGAAGCTGGTACTTATAACCTTAAAGCTTTTGTAAGAGATGCTGGATCAAGCTTTGCACCAGGAAATATTCAAGAATCAAATCAAGTTAGCTGGACCATTGCTGTTGATGAAGTTCAAACCAATGCTACAGTTCAAACACAAGTGACAACCACTTCACAAATCAATTCATATGTTGAAGTTAGTGATGCGACTTGTACCGTAAGTGGTGCTGTACTTGATACTTCAACTGCGACTGTCTCTGAAAATGACTATATTAAGGTTCATACCATTGTTAAAGATAATGAAAGAGATAATTTACAAATTTCACTGCGTATGACCAATGGTGTTTCAGGTGGTGAATCATTTGTGGTTCCTCTTAATGATGTGACTGCAAGCTACTCTGTTCCTGCTGGTGAAAGTACTGGTTATGTGGACATTGAAAGCTGTTTTAAAATTCCTGAATGGGCTGTTGATGGTAGTGCTGCCACAAGTGGAACAGTTAATATTATTGCTGATATAATTGAAATAACTGACTCACTTACAGTTGATAATTCTACAACAGATGGAACATTCACAATTGTCGTTAATAATGATAATCCAGTTCCACAATTTGCTGATAGTACAGATGTTACTCTCTCTCCTAGTGATAGTACACTTACTGCAGGAAGTGATATTATTGTCTTCTCTGGATATCCATTTGAAGTTGATCCTCCAGTATACACTGATGCAAGTGTTATTGATGGTGATAATGTTACATGGCAATGGCAATATTGTATTGGAACAATTGCGGCCTGTGCCCCTAATGAAAATTATACCGGTGGAAATACCAATCCTAATGGAAGTTGGGTAAGTATTTCTAATGCAAATGATACAGGTAATTCCTCTTCAGAGAATATTACTTGGACACCGAACCCAAGAATTCCAGCGGGAACAAATGTTCACCTTAGAATTTGTTTAGGTGATGATGGTGGTAACCCGAATGATTGTAGTAGTGCTAGTTCAGGAACTTTTGCAGGATCATTTAAAGTATATCAAAATATCAAGGCCTTCCCTGCTCAATTAGATGTTGCAGGTTATTCAGGAAATGAATTGGCCACTTGGTATGATGAAACAAATGATACTCTTTATCACGCAACGACTTCTGGAACGACAATACGTGTTCAAAAATTTCAACGCTCAAGCACAGCAGGTGAAAAACAAATTGAAGAAGTTCATGAGATTGCATTTAACTCAGAAGAGCCAGCTAAGACTTCAGACATCCCTACTCAATTATCAATGAGTGGTATTGATGGAAGCTCATTATATGTAGCTTATAAAGTTACTGATCAAGTAACCAGTGCTCCACAAGTTCGTGTGAGAAGAATTGATATCTCTGATGATAAATTAAGCTTTAATTACGGTGGTCTCTTTAATGGTTCAGGTGACTCAAATGATATGGTCTCTAGTGAGCCAGCAGATGGGAATACATCTCTTAGTACTACTGGAAACGCTGATCTGATCGTAAGTTTTGCTGGACACTCAGGTGCAGTTCCAGCGGACTCTATTACTTTTAATATGGCGGATGGAACTACTGCTGTGGTTAATTACTGTGCTGGTTCATGTGTAGATAATATAACTGCGGCCAGTGATCTACAAACTCAATTACTGGCCAATACTTCTATTGCTGAAGAGTTTGATATAAGTGTAAGCGGAACAAGTGTAACTATTGATGGACCTGCTAATGGTGATTATTCTGACTTTGGTGGAATCTCAGTTAATATTGGTCAAATTGTTATCGATACCGCTAATGATAGATGGTATGTGCCTTATGCTGCTACCTCTTCTTTAAATTTATACTTTGGTGGAAATGCTAGTCTTGATATGACAAACTTTGTTGCAAGCTCACAACCGGTGGCCGGTGCTGGGTCTGTTAACCAAGAAGTAGCAAGTGCCATCGACTCTAGTGGAAATGTAATTATTGGATCAAAGAACTCTAGTGGTAATTTAAATGTCTTTAGAGTTGATAGCTCATTCTCACTTGTTGATAATGTATCCAATGTCTTTACATTCACTGGATCTGAAGAGATTTACGGTATCTCAATTAGCTCTGGCCTAAATGATGATGTTTATATTGCATGTATTAATCAAAATAATGTGACTGGACTTGAGTATTTAAGTGCTGCAGTTTTTGATGGTGGTGGTATCGCCTCTTATGCAGCGACGACTACTTTTTCTTCAAGTAATTACCTCGCTCAGCCAGGTATAGAAGAAGTTAAAATTGTTGGTCACCCTTCTGAAGATGGTATCGCGATTTTGGCGCTAACTACGAATGCAGATCATAGAGCAACTTCAGCAAGTGCTGATGGAAGTGGTATTCCAAGAGAGGCCCACCTCTTTAGGCTTATTAATGGTGATCCTGTGAGTTTTTCAAGTGATCCTGTATTAGGGGCCTATAATTCAAGTACGACTAATTTAACTTCTCCTGCCTTGAATGAGAATCCAACCATAGATCTTAATTCAACATCGCTTGGAAGTATTTCAGTAACCCCTATTTTCAATTTCTTAGTTGGCCATACAGATAGTACGTCTACTGCGGGAACTGAGGACTCTACCGAACCTGTTATGTGGTTTAGTTTCCATGAAAATAATCCTGGAACGGGAACAAGAATTATTCACGGTATGTACAATATTGATGCTGAGAACATGAGTACTGATGCAAGTTCAGTTGATGATACTCAGAATGGAAACTTCCCTTCATTTGTTGAAAACTAAAACTTGTGAATTTTAGTAAATCAATTACAATATTATCATGACAAGGATTGTTGTAAGTCTTATTACCCTACTATTCTGCTTGGAATTAGCAGCTTATGAATTAGTTATCATTCAGGGTATTTCTAATACAGGACAAACATTTGTTACTCGCAAGGGTAAAAAAGATGGGATTGCTCGTGGAATGGAAGCGACTTTTACCTCCAATGATGTGTCTATTATCGCCAAGGCCATCTCTGTTACACGTGAATTCACCCAATGGGAAATTAATAATAATTATACTGAAATCCCCTTTCGTAAAGGTGAGATCGTAACCTTCTATGATACTAAGGAATACCTTTGGGCACTTACTCCTGAAGCTGTTAAACAAAAGTATGTTAAGGCCGAACTCTACAGCCCTCGTATCTCTCTGGCTTTTCACACCTCACTTTTAAGAGGAGTTAGTGAATCAACTAGTGGTTCTGAGTCTTCACCGGCACAACGTGGAGGAATCATCTTTGAAGGAATAGTGGAGAAAGAACTTGCTCGCAATTATGCACTCGCTGGTGGGATTCGTTATGCTCAAGAAGTCATTAATGTAGATGCAGCATCACTTGTGAGTACCCGCTTCTTAACTATTGGTGAAGCACGCTATTACTTTGATAAGATTCAAAAGTTTTATAATGCTAGAGTTATGCTGGGAATAGGTTTTGGAATTGGACAAGTCAATCTTGATACCTCAGGCCAGACCTCTAGTGGTCAGGCAGTGATTCTACCTATAACTAAGACTGCGCTAGTACTTCCAGTGAATCGTAATGCTGATATGATGTTTGAATTTGCTTTTGAAAATTTAAGAACAGATGTTGAGTTTGAAGATGGTTCTGAACAAAATTCTAATGATAATAATATAAGATTTGGAATTGGTTATAAGAGATACTTTAAATAAGCCTGCTCTCTAAGAGAGAGCAAGCCCGTGGAAATTATATTATTTTAAAAAAGAACCAACTAATTTAAAACGTGCATTTGTACGAGTACAACGACGAGTATAATCTAGATCCTGTACATCAAAAAGTCCGTGAGTATTATCCACAACTTCTTTTAAAAGATGACAATTATCAAAAGAGTTTACCTTAACAGTTTGATACTCTCCTCTCATTGCACCATTTGCATCACTTACCATTACATCCATGCTAAGAGTTACAAAAGCTTCAGTAGCAAATCCACCCCAAGGATTTAATCCACCACTACATCTAACACTAACATTCGTTGCTCCAAATCTTTCCATTAGAGATTCAACTTGATTTTCAACTGAGTCACAATTGTAATAAACACGTGAACCAAAATCTGCAATCGATGAAATTCTAAAGCTTGTTTTCTTTGTCATTGTTTGCGCGTCGATCATTTGAGCACTAGCACCAAATGCAATTACTAAAACTAATAAAATACTTTTCATATATCTCTCCTTTAAAGGTTAAAAATAAATCTAATAACGATAACTTATCTATTTAAGAAAAATTCTGTCAATGAGGATTGTTAAATATGAATTAAACTGAGTGTTATTTATACATTATTCAGAAAAATCAATTAAAAAAGGCCCTCATATGAGGGCCTAAGTACTTAAATATCTTTAGTTTTATTAAGGCTTACTTACTTTAAACCAATCTCTTCTAAACGCTGCATAAGAGCTTCGTGAGCAGAAATTGGTGGATACTTAGCCCCATCACCAACACAACTTGGAATACACTCTAACATCGCCTCAGGATTTGGATGAACAAAGAATGGCATTGAGTATCTTTCACTTCCACTATCATCTGGATTAATCACTCGGTGAATAGTGGCAGGAATGATTTCATTAGTAATACGACTTAACATATCACCTGAATCCACTACTAATTGACCTTCTTTAGTATTCACATCTAACCACTCACCATCTCTATCAAGTAGTTGCAGTCCACTCGCAGTAGCTCCCATTAAAATAGTAATAAGATTGATATCACCGTGAGCAGCAGCTCTAATACTACCAGCTGGAGGTGCATCACCTACTGGTGGATAATGAATTGCACGTAATACTGAGTTACCAACATCAATCATATCTCTAAAATAACTTTGTGGAACATCAAGTGCTTGCCCGAGAGCATCTAGTAAATAAATAGAAGTTTGATCTAAGCTTGAATAAAGATTTAAAAGATTTTCTTTAAACCCAGCAACTTCTGGCCAAATATTATTTGGATAATACTTATAAAATTTATGATCTTCACTTACTTCTCTACCAACATGGTAAAACTCTTTAAGATCTTTATGTGGATTGTCTTTAGCATGCTCAGTTCCAAAAGGAGTGTATCCTCTTTGACCACCGCCACTTGGAGAAACAAACTTCTTTTTCTGCTCTTCTGCTTGCATAAAAAAGTTTTTAACTGCTCCATAGCCATTATCAATTACATCTTGAGTGATGTTATGATCAACTAGGATAATAAAACCATAGTCTTTAATCCCTGAATAAAGCTTGTCTACAAATTGAGCTTTCTCAGTACTATTACCATGGATAAAGCTTAGTAAGCTTAACTCAGGAACTTTTCTTTCATTAGACATAATGACCTCTCTTATAAATAATAATCAGTTAATTGGATTTTTATTGATTGTATAGAAGGATGAAAAAATTACACTCTCTTGCCAAAGATACTGGAACCTACTCTCACATAGTTAGCCCCATAATCTAGTGCCCATTTATAATCCTGACTCATCCCCATGGAAAGCTCAATTTTCTTGGTCACTTGGTCTTGTAATAATTTTTGTCTCAACTCATTCAATTGTTTAAAACTATTTCTAGCATCAACTTCAAAGTCATCCGTTCTAATCTTTCCCATGGTCATAAGACCGAGGAAAGTAAAACAATCATTTTCTTGGATCTCTTTGATGGCAGTTTTAATTTCATCATAATCTGTAAAACCGCTTTTCTCTGCTTCATCAGTGGTCTTTACTTCCAAGAAAAGTCCTAAGTTTTTATTAGCAGGAATCTTGGACAAAATCTTATTCAATAATTTGATACTATCTATGGAATGAATAGATACAAGTTGATTTATCTTAAGTAAGTTATTGATTTTATTGGTTTGAAGATGGCCTATAAAATGCCAACGTAGCTCAGGACATGAGGGAGCGAGAATCTCTGCCTTCTCTTTAAGCTCTTGAACCTTATTTTCACCAAAGTCTCTATGTCCAACTTCATACAAGAGCGCAATATCACTATAGGGTTTGGTCTTAGACACGGCCACTAAGTTAGTCTTCTTTTCTAACTCATCTTTTATTTGATTTAAATTGTACTTTAAATCATTCTTGCGGCTTTCGTGTTCTGAGTTCATTAAGTTTTATTCTTCTTTTTTCTTATTCTTCTTTTTAAATTTAACTTTAGCGTTTACTTCAATATCGTAATTCTCTAACACTCTATCAATTTCTTTAGTAACATCAAGGCGATCTAAGTATTGTTTAAATTCTTTTTTTACACCACCAACAAACTCTTCTTTGGTATTCTTGGCATTGGCCAAGAGACCATTCACAATTTCTTTTGGCAAAGGAAGATCTTGAGTGAGTTTCTTAACTGCATCTTCAGTCATAAAAGCTGCGGTTAAACCAGTTGAAAGTACTTTTTTAAATACTTCCCCGAGTCCTTTGTCCCCATCTACTTTTTCATCATCACTCATGGCCTATCCTTTGTATTGGTATGTATTGGTACTTAACAATTAATTGGTCCTTATAATTCCTTAGCTTTCTTTTGTACTGCTTTTAACATAGATGGCAGATTGCTTGAAACAAGCTTCTTAGAAACCATTCCAGGCACCATCACTTTAAAATCAATATCAACTGAATAAGTCACTTCTGTTTTTCCATCACCAAGATCTTTAAGAGTCCATGAACCATCAGACTTCTTAAAAAGATCACCACTAACAAAAGACCAAGAAATCTTAGTTGGCTCTTCTACTGTATGGTTCATTACATATGAGAATTTTTTGATAATATTTAATGAATACTCGGCCTTAATAGTATTACCATTTGTTTCTAATACTTTTACAGAACTAACTCCATCCATAAAGTCAGGGTATGCTTCAAAGTTAGTTAAAACTTTATAAACTTTGTCGATTGCAACATCAAATATTTCTGTTTTCTCTGCATGGGCCATAATAATTCCTTTTATTACTTTTATTAAATTTTTATTTTCTAATTTTTAAAATTCTTAATACCTAGGCTTTTTATCAAAGTGGTGTTCAGCAACAATACTTCTCACTGTTCCCGATTCACTTCTCATTACTAATGAGTGAGTAATTGCTCCCCATGGCTTAAAGACAACACCATCAAGAAATGATCCCGTTGTCACACCAGTAGCAGCGAACATAACATTTCCACTAGCAAGATCTTCAATCTCTAAAACTTTATTCATATCATCGATACCCATTTTCTGAGCTCGCATAACTTCATCATCATTTCTTGGCTTAAATATTCCTTGGAAATCCCCACCTAAACAGCGAAGAGCAGCAGCGGCGATCACTCCCTCAGGTGCTCCACCAATTCCAAAGAGTACATCAACTCCCGAATCAGGTCTGGCAGTTGCAATTGCAGCTGATACATCACCATCACCGATTAAATTAATTCGACAACCAGTTGATCTTAATTCTTGAATAAGTTCGATATGTCTTGGTCTCTCTAAGACAATGGCCGTGAGATCTTGCACGCGACATTTTTTTGCCTCTGCAATTCTTTTTAAATTTTCAGTTGGGCTTTGAGTAATATCAATACAACCTTTAGCATCAGGTCCCACCGCAATTTTTTGCATATATGTATCTGGCGCATGTAAAAGACAACCTTTCTCTCCAATGGCCATTACTGAGATTGAATTTGGTCCACCATTAGCACAAATTGTTGTTCCCTCTAAGGGATCAACGGCGATTTCTAATTGAGCACCTTTACCTGCTCCAACTCTTTCACCAATATAAAGCATCGGGGCTTCATCTCTTTCCCCTTCACCAATAACAATCGTCGCATCACAATCCACAGAATCTAGCATGCTTCTCATTGCATCTACTGCAGCTTGGTCAGCGGCTTTTTCATCACCTCTTCCCATCAGCCTCGCACTCGCAATAGCGGCCATTTCTGTTACACGTACAAATTCCAGAGCTAAATTT
>CAJXHA010000105.1 GCA_913053615.1 uncultured Bacteriovoracaceae bacterium
GTTCACGCTGAAGCTCATAATCCAATTGAGTTACAAGAGAAATATGAGTGTGATGCCATCATTATTGCTACTGGTCCTCTGACAACAGATGGTCTTTCTAATTGGATTACAGAGAATATAGCTAATGATGATTTTTATTTCTACGATGCAATTGCACCTGTTGTGGATGCAGATACTTTAGACTTATCTAAAATGTATTTTAAAGACCGTCATAAAGAAATAGATAATAGTGCAGATTATTTAAATGCACCTATGACTGAAGAACAATACTATCAATTTGTTGATGAACTTAGAGCCGCTAAAAAGGTTCCAGCTCAATCTTTTGAGGAATATAAGTTTTTTGAAGCATGTCTTCCCATCGATATAATGGCTGAAAGAGGAGTTGATACTCCACGTTTTTCTTGTATGAAACCTATTGGTCTTGCAATGGAAGATGGCAAAGAACCCTTTGCTGTGGTTCAGCTTAGAAAAGAAAACCTACTTGGAAGTGCTTATAATCTAGTTGGATTTCAAACGAGACTAACTTATGGTGAACAAGTTCGTGTCTTTAAAATGATTCCTGGTTTTGAAAATGCTAGTTTCATTCACCTTGGTAGTGTTCATAGAAATTCATTTTTAAATTCAGCTAAGCTTTTAAACTTTGATATGAGCTCAAAGAAATTTCAAAACTTGTACTTTGCAGGACAAATTAGTGGCGTTGAAGGTTATACCGAATCGGCCAGTATGGGACTCTATGTTGCTAGCCAAATATTAAATAAATTTAAAGGCAATGTTGCTGTTCAGTGGCCAGTGGAAACTGCAATCGGTGCACTGGTTAATTATGTAATGACTGCTCCAAAGCCAGTTCCATCAAATATTAATTTTGGTCTTTTACCAACTGTGACACTTAATAAAGAACAAAGAAAAAGTCGTGATCGTAAGAGAATAAAAAAAGAATTAGCAGCTGATCGTGCAGGTCTTGCTTTAGAGGAATTCTCAAAAGCTCATGGAGATCTCTTTTGCTAGGTTTTTCGTTCATTGTTCTGGCCTGTGCTCTTTGGGCCGTTGATACTTTAATTCGTTATCCACTTGCTGGGCAAATGAGTGCTTCCAGTATTGTTTTCTATGAGCACTTACTTTTATCAGTGATTTTTTCTGTGGTCTTTTTTAAGGCCTTTAGTGCTTTTAAGCATATAAAGTTTAATCATATTATTTCATTTGTAATTATAGGGATGCTAGGTTCAGCTTTGGCGACTTTGGCCTTTACTCGCGCCTTTATGTTTTTAAACCCATCAATTGTCATTATCTTGCAAAAATTCCAACCTGTGATTGCGGTGAGCTTAGCGGCCTTTGTACTAAAAGAAAAAGTTAATAAGTACTTTATGCTTTGGGCCTTTGTTTCCTTAGTAGGAGCAGTCCTCATAAGCTATGAAGACCTCTTAAATATTGTAAATAGCGAGTCTCAATTAAGTGAATTATTTTTTCACGACGGAGCGGCTCTTGGCTATATTCTTGTGATGTTTACTATCTTTGGGTGGGGAGCTGCCACCGTTTTTGGTAAGAAATTAACTCTTGAAGGCTATAGTAATGAGCAGATAATGGCGGGAAGATTTCTCTTTGGACTCTTGGCCATGGTTCCATTTTATTTTATTGATAATACATTTTTTACTCATAACGTAGAGGTCTATTCAAAAGTATCATTAATGGTACTACTAAGTGGCTTATTGGCCATGTACCTTTATTATATGGGTCTTCGAAGAACTAGTGCGAGAAGTGCAACCTTAGCTGAAATGTTCTTTCCCTTTATGGCAGTCATCGTAAATTGGTTATTCTTAGATGCCAGGCTCACGGCAATCCAGATGTTTGGTGGGGGAATTTTACTTTTAGGTAGCCTAGTGATTCAATTAAAAAAGTATTAACTCTACTGGTAATACTCTATGGAAGAACAAATTAAATTAAATGATAATAGCTATCTCAAGTTTATTACGCTCTCTGAGGCTCAGTCTATTTTTGAGCTTATTCAATTACACAAAGATTATCTAAATGAGTTTCTGCATTGGCCAAGACTAACCAATAAATTAGAAGACTCTGAAAACTTTATCCAAGCAACTATTAAGAATAGAAAAAAACATATTTATGTCTATGGAATCTACTGGGAAGATAAGATTGTTGGAGTTACGGGGTTTAATGACTTTAATAAGCAAAATCGCTTTGCTTCCATAGGATATTGGTTAGCACCGTCTCATCAAGGTAAAGGATTAATGCATACTTCGTTAAAGATATTAATGAAAAAGATGCAAGAAGAATTTGATGTGAGACGTTTTGAAATTCGCTGTGCTGTTGAAAACTTAGCATCAGCTGCTGTTGCTGAAAAACTTGGTTTTAACTTAGAGGGAATTTTAAAAAGTGCTGAGGTCGTAGGGGAGAGAACTTATGATCACAAGCTCTTTGCCCTTATTTGCGAATAATCTTAAGAGATTATTTCTTCGATTTTGCTAACAGTTTCTTCGATAACTTGATCAAGTGTTTTACCATTTTTCATGATCACTGTTGCAGCACTATGAGAGTGTCCACCACCACCGAGTCCAATGGCAACAACACCAACATCATAATCTCCATTAGAGCGCAGACTGATTTTTACTGAGTTCCCATCATCTCGAAACATACAAGCGACTTTCATATGATCAAGTACCAATAAGTGATTGATAAATGCGTGAGTGTCTTCAATATCAGTGTGATACTCATCCATCACATCTTTATGCAGAACAATCCAAGAAACATCTTCTGTTTTATTACAATTTGTCGTGCTTAGAACTTCACCTAAAAGGTGCATATGTTGAATTTTCTTGGTTCCATAAATACCATTATAAGCAATAGGTGGCTCAATACCTGTATCGAGAAACTTTGCAATCATGCGATGAGTTTCTGCTGTCACTGTTGGATAACGAAATGAAGAAGTATCGATCAAGATGGCCGTATAAAGAGGGAGTGCAATTTTTTGATCAAACTCAACTCCTAGTTTCTCTATAATACTTCCCACTAACTGACCTGTTGCTGCAGCCGTAGTATCAATACAGTGATTGTCCTGAATTTTTTCTGAACAAGGGTGATGATCAATATAGAAAATAGGACAATCCATTTCACTAGCAAACTTTGAAAAGCCTCCACCAGTTCTTAGGATTGTATTTGTATCCACCACAATAATTAAATCAGGCTTATGTGGAAAGTGTTGATCTCTTTCACAAAGACCAATGACATGATCATCAGGATCAAGATACTTATATCTCTCTAGGAGAGGTTCTTCCATAATGCACTTAGCATTCTTACCTAATTTGTTAAGAGCACTACAAAGACTAATTTCACTTCCAATACCATCTGCATCTGGGAAGATGTGAGTTGAGAGTATAATCGTCTGAGCGTCTTCGATCGCTTGAATAAATCTTTGAATCATGTCCATAGTTAAATATCGGATATCATGGATGAAAATTAAAGAACTTAATGTGCTAAAAGTTCTCAAAAAGTTCACTTCTTGAGTAAAAGAAGTTAGTATATTTCAAAAAGAGGTTGTATGGATGCGATCAAAGTTGACTCGGTCACTCGGTTTTATGGCGAGCATACTGCCGTTGATGATTTGAGTTTTACAGTAAATAAGGGACATATACACGGTTTTCTAGGTCCAAATGGAGCTGGTAAAACGACGACAATGAAAATGATTGCAGGGCTATTACCTGCCCATCGCGGTCAGATTCAGATAAATTCTAAGCCCCTTGAGCAAAATATTAATGAATTAAAATTAGAACTAGGTATTCTTTTAGAGAATCCTCCTTTATTCCAAGATATGGAAGTGAGGGAATACTTAGATTTTGTTGCAAGACTCCATAAGGTTCCAAAAGATCAAATTCAAAAATCAGTAGACTATGCAATCGAAAAATTGCGCTTAGGCGATGTCGCTCAAAGACTTTGTGGAAATCTATCTAAAGGTTTTAAGCAAAGAGTAGGAATTGCACAGGCCATTGTTCACAACCCGAGTATAGTTATTTTAGACGAACCTACTGTGGGTCTTGATCCCCAGGCGGTAATTGAAATAAGAGAATTCATTAAAGAGCTTAAAGAAGATCATACACTCTTATTGTCTTCCCATCTCCTGCATGAGGTGAGTTTAGTTTGTGATGAGGTGACTATAATTAATAAAGGGAAACTTGTTGTAAGTGGTCCGGTGGAAGAAATTACAAATAACTTTAATAAACAAGCTCAAATTGAAGTTAGTGCCAAGTCTTTAAGTGATGAACAGATAAAGAAAATTGAGAACTGGTTCTTTATTGATAAAGTTATTTTAGGAAATAATGATAAAGAAGAAGTTAGCTTTCAGTTAAGCTTAAGTTCTATCAATGATCATCGCCATGAGTGTTTAAAGAATTTAATGGATATTAATGTAGAAGTTATTAGCTATAAACAACAAAAGATGAGTTTAGAAGATCTCTTTATTCGTATGACTAAGGGGGCACAATGATTGGATTAATATTCACAAAAGAAATAAAATCATTTTTTAAGTCGCCATTTGCATATGTTTTGGCGGGATTATTCTCTCTGATAATAGGGTGGATCTTTTTCAATCTCTTAATGAGTTATGTTGATAATTTACAAGCAATGCCCAACGGAGTTCAAAGCCAACTCAAATTTGTAAATGCAGTGGTGATTAAACTTTTTGGTAATATGAATTTTCTACTTATGATGATTTGTCCTGCTGTGACCATGAGAATATTCGCTCAAGAAAAAAGTGATAATACAATTGATCTCTACTTTTCTGCACCAATGAGTGATTTTGAATTAGTCATGGGCAAGTTCTTAGCAACCATTGGTATTGGAATTTTTCTTTTAGCATGTACTCTTATTTTTCCACTCATTATGTGGAGAGTGAATATTCATGATTTTTCATTTCTTACTTTTGGCTATATTGGAGCACTCTTGAATATTGCTTGTTATATGAGTGTGGGATTATTTTGTTCTAGCCTGACTAAATCTCAAGTAATTGCTTCTCTTTCTAGCTTCACTATTATCATGCTTTTTTGGTTAGTGTCGTGGATATTACAATTATCAGATAATTACTTTTTAATTAGTGCCATTGAGCAACTAACTATTGTTTCTCATTTTGAGAGTTTAGTGAAGGGCTTTGTGGGCCTACAAGATATTGTCTTCTATGCTAGCTTTATCTGCTTTTTTCTCTTTATGACAATGAAGTCATTAAGTGCGAGGAGGTGGTAATGAATAAGTGGGTAAGACCAATATGGATTTTTATTTTACTTAGTCTCTGGATTATTAATCTGGTTATGTACACAGTTGCTCCGGAGTATATCATTTTTAATAAGGCGCTCTTAGGTAGTGCTATTGGCCTGACTCTATTATTTATAGTTATCTATCGGCAAAACATTAAAGCATTAATTGCTAAGCCTTATAATAGAAGCTTTTTTGCAGCCAGCATTACAAGCTTATTAGTGCTTATTATTGTTTTACTTTTAAATCATGTCAGTATGAAGTTAAGAATTGGAAAAGACTTCACTAAAGATGGTTTGCACACTCTTAGTCAGCAATCAAAACTGCTCTTAAAGAATCTGGAAGCACCATTAAAAGTACAAGTATTTGCAAAAAGAACAGAATGGAAGAAGTACATGGATCTTCTCCATCAATATGAAATGCAATCTAAATACTTTCAAGTCGAAATGATTGATATTGAAACAAATCCTACCCTTGTTGAGCAAAAAGCAATTAAGGCCAGTGGCTCTGTGGTCATTACATATCTTGGGCGAGAGTTGAGTGGACTTGTTCGCAATGAGCTGGATATGACAAACTTAGTTTTAGATGCTCAAAGAAAAGATCGTTTAAAAGTATACTATACCACAGGACATAAAGAGCTGAGTGCATTTGAAACTGGTAGCGATAGCGCCAAGTATTTTTATGATCAGGTCGCTAAGTCAAATTATGAAGTGATGCCAATTGATCTCTTACAAGTTGCGGAGATTCCTGCTGTGGTGGACCTTCTCATTATCATTGCACCTAAGAGTGGTTTTTTAGAGCGTGAAATTCTTGCTCTAGATAAGTATCGAAAACGTGGGGGGAACTTTCTCATCTTTATGCCACCTTTATTTTTTGAAGAAAAATTAGAGGACTTTGTCGCCTTTATGAAAACTCTTGGAGTTGAGTTTGAAAATAAATTAGCTCTCGATAGGCTTGCAACGATGCAGGGATTAGATCCAAGTATCCCCGTAATTACTTCATATAAGAATCATCCAATTACAAAAGATTTTAATACCAGAACTCTCTTTCCAATAAGTAGTTCACTTAAGCCTATAAAGAGTGAAGAGATTGAAGTTCAGACCTTAATTGAAACATCAGCTTTCCCTGCTAGTTGGGCCGAAAGTGATTTGGATAATATTAATAAGGGCAAGGTTTTCTTTAATACAGATAAAGACTCTAAGGGACCTATTAAGTTAATGCTTGCAGCTCATAATAAAGAGTATAATTCTAAAGCTGTTATTGTTGGAAGTGCGGGGCTCATTTCAAATGCCTATCAATCTCAGGCACCAAACTTTAACTTAATCCTAAATAGTATTGCTTGGTTAACAGATGATGAGGGAATTATTAGTCTTAATCGACCTGGACTTACTAAGGAACTGATTATTCTTTCTGCAAGTGAGCTCAGTTTAATCTTTTATTTCTCAATTCTCTTCTTACCATTCATTTTCTTTGGGGTCGGCATTTGGAACTATAGAAAAAGGGTAAATAAATAATGAAGTATTTCTCAATGATCGCGATTATTGTAGCCCTTTTAGGAGCAGCTTATTATCTAGATCAAAAAGAAAAGGTAGTTGATCTTTCTCCTAATCGCGAAAAGGGAGAGAAGATATTTAAGATTGAATTAGATGATCTAAGAGAGATTCATCTTCCTAATACTAAGTTGAAAAATAATAAAGGTGAGTGGCTGGTAACAGATCTTCTCTACCCTGTGGACAAGAAAGTTTTAGGGGAGTTGATAAATAGGCTTAATAATATTCACGTGCTTAAAGAAATCAATGTAAGTGATAAGGTGATTGATGATTTTTTTAAGTATCAAAATCATTATATTAAACTGCTTAGCTTTGAAGATAAGATAGAGGTTAGGCTTGGAGATGTCTCTCAGGTAACGGGACATTTTTATATGCAAATATATAAGAATAGAAAGCAAGGTCTTTATCTCTGTCATGATACAACATTTTTTCAAGGTTTTTATCGAACTGAAGAAGAAGCAAATATGCAAAGATACCTTGGTTTTAAAAACCTCGTCTTATTAAAACCAACAGACTTAATTGAAAGAAAAATATTTAAAAAGATTGAACTCGATAGGCTTACTGAGGTGAGTTTTGAGTCTAACTCCTTAGAGTCATTTAGCTTGAATTTACTAGAAAATACCTCAAAGCCTAACACTCCTAAAAATATTCAAAAAATGAATTTTAAAAAGGCCATTGCCTTTCATAAAGACAGTTTATTATTTGATGATTTTATGGAATTAAAAAATCAAGTGCTTGATAAAAAAATATCGAGTGTGCAGTTTAAATTAGATGATGGCTCGCTTATTGAGTATGAGCTTTTTGGAGAGTTAGATAAGAAGGCTGGCTACTATGTCTCGCGATCAAATGATCCCATGATCTATACCTTTAATCCCAAGACAATTGGCTTCTTTATCAGTCAGCTAAGTGATTTTTGGATAAAGAGGCTAGATCTCCCTAAAACAGAATTTACTGGTGATGATACTTTTATGCTTTCTCTAAGTGCTAATGATAAAGCATGGTATGAGTTTGAAGTTTATGACCTCAAAGAGTTTAAGGTCCGCTCAAAGTCAAAAGATGTAAAGGCAAGTCTTGAGATTCAAAATTATGATCAATTATTCAGCATCATATTTGGCCAAAATAACTATAAGTTTGCTACTAAACTTGAGGTTTTAAAGGATAAGGATTTAAAAAGCTTTATCACTAAGAGTGGTACTTATATTAAAATATTTGGAAGGAAATTATACGTTAATAAGTTGAACAATATAGTCTATCTTTTAGATCTTGATAAGAAGCTAGTTTTTACATACGTCAAAGGTATCACTGATGACATTAGCTTTTCTCCTAATCAATTCTTTCAACTTGTATCTAAGTAAGGTAAAATAAGTTTATGAAAGATATGCTTATTACATATTGTACTTATTTAATACATCCATTTAAGGCACATGATGCTCTGATTGCTGAGGATAGAGAGTATCTACCTAGCGAAATTAGTCTCTATGAATCACTAGGACTTTCTTGGCTCTTTGTTATTCTTTCAGCTTTCTTTAAACTAATCATGATCTCTTTCTTTATTACTGTTTTTTTAGAGATGACAACGACGACTAATGAAATTATAGAATCACTTTATAGTGGAGATCGTTATGTTGGATTTTACTTTATTATTTTATCGACGATCTTAGATGTTGTCTTCTTCCCGCTAGTGACTCTTTTTGTCGTACAGTTTTGGGATTTAACCATTAAATTTTTTGCTCAAATTACGGATATGGAAGGGGATATCGATAAGAAGTCTAAGAGTACCTTAACAGTTGCCCTTAGCTCTAACTTATTTACCATTGTTCCCATTATTGGAGATGTTTTTCAACGCCTGACTCAATTGATTCAAATGTATGCAGGACTGAGAAAGCAATTTAATTTCTCAGTTGGGGCGAGCATTTGTATTCTTTTAACTCCTTATGTTTTTATGGCGGGATTCATTTCTCTGGTTTTAAGTATGGTTATTTTAAAGATGTTATAATTCATGAAAGTTTTTGTTCTCACTGATAATTTAGGACTAAGAAGCGATGATCAATATCTGGTTGACGCCCTTGAGGCTTTAAATGTTAATACAGTTATTTGTGACTGGGAAACAGTTGATTTAAGTGGTCCTTGTAATGTACTGATTAGAACTCCATGGAATTATATTCACAAAATTACTAAGTTCTTGGCAAAAATTAGAGAAGTTGAAAAAAGTGGTGGCAAGATTCTTCATAATCCAAAAATTGTTCAATGGAATAGTCATAAGTCCTATCTTGAACAATGTGCTTATGCTGTAAAAACACAAGTTATTCGCATAAACCAAGATACAGAATTATCATACCCTGTGGTCATTAAACCAGTGTATGGTGCAGGGGGAGTGAATACATATTGTGTAAAAAGCTATGATGAGTATCTAAAGCTCTCTCCCCATTTTGGAGAAGAATTCTTAGTTCAACCTTATATCGAAAACATAACTCGTGAAGGAGAGTATTCATTTATTTTCTTTCAACATCATTTTTCACATGCGGTTTTAAAAAAGGCCCAGACTGGTGAGTTTAGAGTTCAAGATGACTTTGGTGGAATCGTTGAAAAATATACTCCAGATGATGAGGAGATAAGACAAGTTCAAAAAATACTTAATACATTCCCGCATCGCTATGAGTATGCCAGAGTGGATTTTGTAAAAGAGAATGGAAAGATTCTTTTAATGGAATTAGAAGTGATTGAGCCAGAGTTATTTTTTAGAACAGAGCCAAAGAGCGCCAGTGTTTTTGCAAAAAATATTATTGAATATTTTGAATCCTAAAGGCCAGAGCAATAAATGAATTCATAATCATTTTTCTTTCAAGGCGATTGAGTTTCTTTTTCTTTAGAGCTTTTTTCATACAGTAAAGCCACTCATCTCTTTCAATAGAACTTATTCGAATATGATGATGGCGCATTCTCATTCGAGGGGGACCAACTTTTTCCATAAATAATTGAGGACCACCACTAAAACCAACTAGGAACCAATAAAGTTTTTCTTCAACTTCTACAGGAACATTTCCCTCTGTATTAAGAGGGTGAACTTCTTTGCAATGAATTGCTTTTGGATCTGTATTCATGATGAAATAAAAGTCATGAACCAACTCTCGAATACCTTCTTCTTGTCCCAAAGCTATAAAGGGTACTCGCATTTTGGGCTTAAAAATTTCATATATTTTATTTAGAACTAACATTATTTTATTTTTACATTATGAGTTAATATATTTGCGTTATACCAGATAACAACTAGATAGTGAAACCATGTCTGAATAATTCTTACAGCTATTGTCAAACATTCTATTTTCTGAGAAAAATCATGTATCACACAAATTGAGAGAGGGAGTTAGGGATGTCGTTTCGATCACTACACGCAATGGGACACGGTTCAATTGAAGTTATCTGCGGTCCAATGTTCTCTGGTAAAACAGAAGAACTAATCAGAAGAGTGAAAAGAGCTCAAATCGCAAAACAAAGAGTACAAATTTTTAAACCTGCCATTGATGTTCGTTATGATGAAACAAAGGTTGTAAGCCACAACTCCCAATCTATCGAGAGTGAGCCATGTTCAAACTCTGTAGATATTCTCTTAAAACTTAAAGATACAACCAGAATCGTCGCTATTGATGAAGTTCAGTTCTTTGATGAAGATGTCGTAAAAATTGTTCAAAAGCTTGCAGACAGAGGATACCGCGTAATTTGTGGTGGTCTTGATCTCGACTATAGAGGTGTTCCATTTGGT
>CAJXHA010000106.1 GCA_913053615.1 uncultured Bacteriovoracaceae bacterium
TGGATGATATCTCAGTTCTCAAATGGGTTATGGTGCAAATAAGTGAAGATCTAGCAAAATTCAAAGAGTGGGAAGCTGATAAATCCCATGATGATGATTTAGAATCTAAAGCTCAATAGTAACTAAGGAGTTATAAGTGAAGTCTATTTTAATTAGTTTATTTTTAAGTTTCCAAATTTTTGCAGCTATTGGAGTGGGAGAGAGTGCTAGTGACTTTAAACTCACTAATCAAAATGGCGATGAAATTACTCTTTCACAATTTAAAGGAAAGATTATCGTACTTGAATGGATGAATCATGGATGTCCATTTGTAAAAAAACACTATAACTCTGGCAATATGCAAAAGTTACAAAAAGATTATCGTGACCAAGTTGTTTGGCTTTCAATTATTTCAAGTAGTGAAGGAAAGCAGGGCTACTCAACACCTGATCAAGCTTTAAGTGATATGAAAGAAAAGAAATCCTATGCACGCTTTGTTCTTATTGATCAATCAGGAGATGTAGGGCATGCCTATGGTGCAAAGACTACACCTCATATGTTTATTATTGGTAAGGACTTTAAAATAAAGTATGAGGGAGCGATAGACTCTATTGCTTCAACTGATACGGATGATATCAAGGGAGCTAAAAACTATGTCAAAGAAGCTCTCGATAACTTGATGGCAGGAAAAGAAGTCGCAGTAGCAAGAACAAAGTCTTACGGTTGTTCAGTAAAGTATTAATTGAGAGATAATGATAAGGAGAAAAATGCGTTATTTAATTTTTATTTTAAGTATGATCTTTTTAGGTTGTGCAGAATTAAGTGTAAATCTTAAAGATTCAGAAATTAGACCATTTAAAGAGTTTTCAAAAATTGAAGGTGCTAGTGAGGCACTAGGTCCAATTAAGTTTGAAGTTATTGATGCTAGAGGTGAAGCTCGCATGAATCAAATTGGTTTCGCCTATACTGGTGTTCAATATCAGAAGACTCCTGTGTTACTTAAAAAAGATGTTGCTGCTTATACTAAAGATGAGTTAGCGACAGCGTTTACAAGACGTAATATTTTAGTGTCAGATGAAGCCGAAATTGCTTTTGAAATGATTATTACAAAGCTTAGTGTGAATGAGTATATTGAAAAACATATGCCAGAAAGAGCCGTGTGTGAGATTGAGCTTCAAGTTAAGTCACAATACTTGGCCAAAACTTTCAATGCACGTTATTGGACTGAAATAACTTCTCCTGGTGATCTTGGAGATGGAACTGAAAAAATTGCACCTACCTTTGCAAGCTGTCTCAATGTTATTGCAAATAAAATTGCAACTGATCCAAAGTTTCAAGCTTATTTAAAATAAAAAAAAGCTCCCTCTAGGGGAGCTTTTTTATTAACAGCTTTATAACTTATCTAATTCTTCTAATAATTTATTTTCTTCTAGGCGAACCTTATAATCTGGTTCATAGAAGCGATATTGAACCTTGCCATTGCGATCAATAACATAAACTGCTGGAACAGGTAGAGATTTATGATTTTCACCGGAAGCCTTCTCGAGATCGATTCCATATTTCTCATACTTCTCAATAGTCTCTTCATCTACTTTGAAGGCCAGTCCAAGTTCAACAGCTAGGTTTAATTTAGAGTCTGAGAAGAGTTGGTATTCATCAATACCATTTTTCTCAATTGATGCTTGCATTGATTCTGGATGGTCTGGAGAAACTGCAATTAATTGAAAGCCTTTTGCTTCAATATCATCAGTGATTTTTCTTAAACGTGAAAGTTGTTTATTACAATATGGGCACCAACCACCACGATAAATAACAAGTACAGTTGGCTTTTCTGCAAATAAGTCTTTGGTATGAATAGCAGAACCATTTATATCTTTTAATTGAACAGATTCGACTGTTTCTCCCACAGCTTTAGGTTCTACTTTTTTAGGGTCTTTTTTAACTTGATGGGCACATCCAAGTATAATTAATGTGCAAAGGGTTAATAGGTATTTCATATGGCCTCCATTTATTTTTTATATTAGTGTCATATACAAAGATAATATTACAAAAAGGATAATATAATGAGCAATTTAATCGAAAGCCTAAATTGGCGTTATGCGTGTAAAAAGTTTGATTCTGAAAAGAAGCTATCTGAGCAAGATGTAAATACTCTTTTAGAAACAATGCGTTTAACTGCATCGAGTTATGGAATGCAGCCTTGGAGTTTTGTTAGAGTGACTAACCCTGAATTGAGAGCAAAGATCTTAGAACATTCTTGGAATCAAAAACAAGTCGTAGATGCTTCTGATCTTTTTATATTATGTGCGAAAACCAATATTGATGAGGCAATGGTTGATGCCTATATAGATGATATTGTAAAAACCAGAAAAGTTGCTAAAGAAACCCTAGAAGGTTTTAAGAAAATGATGATGTATACCATTGCATGGGATGATGCTCGAAAAGCTACTTGGGCAGAGAAACAAATTTATATAGCAATGGGAACTCTTTTAACAGCTTGTGCAACTCTTAAAATAGATTCATGTCCAATGGAAGGCTTTGTGCCAGCTAAAGTAGATGAAGTTCTTGGCCTTAGAGACATGGGCTTAAGATCAGTTTTAATGTGTCCTGTTGGCTATAGAGCAGCAGATGATAACTATGCAGAATTAGAAAAAGTTCGCTTTGAAAGCTCACAAGTAATTAAAACATTGTCATAAAATTGGCATATGTTAAGTGGCCTAACGGTTTCTTAACATTTCTTTGTAATTCTCTTAACACTCAAATCACATAGACTAATGTAGTCTTTTGATAGAGACTACTGGCATTGTTAGGAGGAAACATGGCAAAAATTAATTACGAGACACTTTTTTATCCTGGAAGATACATGAGTGAAGCTCAGAGAACTAATTTAGTAACTGAATTAAGAGAAGTTGCTGGCGAGTGCTTTGATGAAGCTCCTAATTATCAAGCCCTTACTGGAAATAGAGAAGAACTTGAAAGAGCAGTGATTACAACTGCAAGAGATAGAAAAGGAAAGCTCTTAGGCTTTGTTTCTGCACTTGTATTAAAGGTAGAAGAAGTTGGTAATGTTCTTCACTTAGGTCTTACATGTGTACATCCTATGGCCAGAGGTAAGAAGCTTACTCATAAGTTAACTTCTAAAATGTTAATGAATTATCTTTTTAAAGAATCTCCACTATCTGAAACTTGGATTACTAATTGTGCATGTGTTCTTTCAAGTCTTGGAAATGTTGCTCTTTACTTTGAAGACCTTTATCCATCACCATATGGTGTTGAAGTTCCTTCAATGACTCATATTAATATTGCAAGAGAAGTTGATAGAAAATACCGTGCCCCAATCGCGATTAATGAATCAGCAAAATTTAATTTATCAACTTTTATCTTTGAAGGTAGTGTTGAGGGTACAATTTTTGAAAAAGACTCACTTGACTCAAGGTACCATCATAGAGATAAAGCTTTGACACAGTACTACCAAGACATTTTAGATTTCGAAAGAGGCGATGAAGTGTTACAAATTGGTAAAGTTAGTTTAATGACCTTTCCAAAGTATGTGTTGAAAAAAGGTATGTTAAAGACTAAGAAGAGATTTACTAAACTTGGTGAGGCTCAAGCCGAAAAAGCATAATATGAACAAAGTGATTGGAAATATAAAGTTTATAATGGCCCTGATGTTAATCGGGGTCTATTTTATTTTGGCCATACCACTTTATCCATTTATAAAAATCTCTGAGTACAAAACGAAAAAACTTATTAGCTATCTGGTTGCAACAATCTCTTGGATATTAATCAAGTTAATGAATGTAAAAGTTCATTGGACCGGAGAGATAGATAAGTCTAAGAACTACTTTATTGTAAGTAATCATCTTTCTTATATAGATATATTAGTTATCTGTATGCGAATGCCTTCTGTTTTTGTGACCTCTATGGAAATGAAAAAAACTCCAGTGCTGGGTCAGATTACTGATTTAGCTGGTTGTTTATATGTTGAAAGAAGAAGTCGTAAAAATATTAAAAAAGAAATTAAAAATATTATTGATGCCTTAAAAAATGGTTTAAATGTTACAGTATTTCCAGAGTCTACTTCTACTAATGGTGAGCAAGTCCTTCCATTTAAAAGATCTCTATATCAATCTGCAATTGAGTCTCAAGTTGAAGTCCTCCCAATGACTTTAAATTATAAAAGAATGAATGGTGAAGATATCACCACAGAAAATAGAGATTTGATTTTTTGGTATGCTGATATGACTTTTGCAGATCACCTCTATAAACTTTGTTTGAGTGTCAAAAATTTGGAAGTTGAAGTTATGGCACATGATTCAATTAAGCCAAGTCACGATAGTGCAACTTTAAGAGATCAAAGTTTTCAAACAATTAACGAATACTACCAACCAGTTAAGCCTAAATTTCACGCAGAAAAACACCTAAATAAAAAAGTTTTTCTCGATGAATCATCAACTTCTTCTATTTAGTTTTGGCCTACAGGCCGCACTATTTGTAAGAAATTACGAGAAATATTTTTCCAAAAATCGTTTTCCAGAATACACACAATTTACTACAATGAATCTATTGTTGAAGTGAAGCTTGGTGAAAATCCAACACTGTCCCGCAACTGTAAACGCCACAAGATATTGTGGCTAAAGTCAGATCCTTCAATGAGAGAACACAATCCCGAGGAGGAACAATGAACACACACAACTAAGAAAAAATGCATAAAATTAGAAAGAAAACTAATTAAAAAAACTTGAAAAAAACACACAAACACACAAGAAAAAAATTTGAGACTAGGGAGATTTTGAAATGTCTAATGAACCAATTTTAGATCCATCAATGGATCGTTTTGTTTTACTTCCGATTAAATATAATGACATCTGGGAAATGTACAAAAAGGCGATGGCTTCTTTTTGGACAGCAGAAGAAATTGATCTTTACCAAGACCTTGAGGATTGGGAAAAGTTAAACGATGATGAAAAACACTATATCAAGCATGTTTTAGCATTCTTTAGTGCAAGTGATGGGATCGTAAATGAAAACCTTTGTTTACGTTTTTATAATGATGTTCAAATCCCTGAAGCGAGATGTTTCTACGGATTTCAAATCGCAATGGAGAACATTCACGCTGAAACATATGGTCTATTAATCGATACATATATTAAAGACTCAAAAGAGAAAGATTATCTTTTTAAAGCTACTGAGAATATTCCATGTATTAAAAAGAAAGCTGACTGGGCAATGAAATGGATCTATGGAAATGATGACTTCGCTACAAGACTTTTAGCTTTTGCTGCAGTTGAAGGAATCTTTTTCTCTGGAAGCTTTTGTTCAATCTTCTGGTTAAAGAAACGTGGGTTAATGCCAGGTTTAACTTTCTCTAATGAGTTAATCTCTAGAGATGAAGGTCTACACACTGACTTTGCATGTTTATTATTTAAGCACTTAAAAAATAAGCCAAAAGATTCTGAAATTTATGAATTAATTAATGGTGCCGTTCAATTTGAGCAAGAGTTTATCACAGAAGCCTTACCTGTAAGTCTAATTGGAATGAATTCAAATATGATGAAAGAGTATATTGAATTTGTTGCAGATAGATTATTAATGGAACTAGGTTTAAGTCCACTTTATAATGCTCAAAATCCATTTGATTGGATGGAGTTAATTTCACTACAAGGTAAAACAAACTTTTTTGAGAAGAGAGTTGCTGAGTACCAAAAAGCTGGAGTTATGAATTCAGTTAGTGAAACAGGTGGAGGATTTGATTTCTCTACTGATATGGACTTTTAATAAAACACACACAAGAGTAAATTACGATAGGAGAGAGACATGTTCGTACAGACGCGTTCTGGAGTTAGAGAGCCAGTTAAATTTGATAAAATTACCCTTCGTATTCAAAAACTAACTTATGGTTTGAATATGAACTTTGTAGATGCCACTGAAGTTGCTAAGAAAACAATTCAAGGTCTTTTTGATGGTATTACTACAGTTGAACTAGATAACTTATCTGCTGAAGTTGCTGCTTATATGGCTTCGACTCACCCAGATTATTCAATTTTAGCAGCGAGAATTGCTGTATCAAACTTACATAGAAATACTAGTGATAGCTTTGTAGAAGCTATGGGTGCTTTATATGACTATGTTGATCCAAAAACTGGTGAGAAGAAGAACTTAATCTCTGAAGATCTTTATAACACTGCTGTTGAGCATGCTGATCGTATCGCTACTGAAATCGCTTACTCTCGTGACTTTGAATATGATTATTTTGGATTTAAGACTCTTGAAAGATCATATCTTCTAAAGGTAAATGGTAAAATTGTAGAGCGTCCACAACAAATGCTTATGCGTGTTGCTCTTGGTATTCATGGTCAAGATATTGATAAGGCGATGGAAACTTATCACTTAATGAGTGAAAAGTGGTTTACTCACGCAACTCCAACTCTCTTTAATGCGGGAACTTTAAAACCACAAATGTCTTCTTGTTTTCTTCTTTCAATGAAACAAGATTCTATTGAAGGAATTTACGATACTCTAAAACAATGTGCTCTTATCTCTCAATCTGCAGGGGGAATAGGGTTATCAATTCATAATATTAGAGCGAAGGGAACTTTTATCAAAGGAACTAATGGGTATTCGAACGGAATCGTACCAATGCTTAGAGTGTTCAATGATACTGCTCGCTACGTTGATCAAGGTGGTGGAAAGCGTAAAGGATCATTTGCAATTTACCTTGAGCCTTGGCATGCAGATATTTTAGATTTCTTAGAGCTTAAGAAAAACCACGGTAAAGAAGAACTTCGTGCCAGAGACTTATTTTATGCTCTTTGGGTAAACGATCTTTTCATGAAGCGTGTTGAAGAAGATGCTGAGTGGTCACTATTCTGTCCACATGAGTGTCCAATGTTAGCTGATACTCACTCAGAAGCATTTGAAAAATTATACCTTGATTATGAAGCTAAAGGGATGGCAAGAAAGACTATTAAGGCCAGAAAATTATGGTTTGAAATTCTTGAGTCTCAAATTGAAACTGGTTCTCCGTTCATGCTCTTTAAAGATCATGCAAATAGAAAATCTAATCAACAAAACCTTGGTACAATTAAGTCTTCGAACCTTTGTACTGAAATCATTCAATACACAAGTGATAAAGAAGTTGCGGTTTGTAACCTTGCAAGTATCGCACTTCCTATGTTTGTTAAAAACGGAAAGTTTGATCACGCTAAATTAGCTGAAGTAACTAAAGTTGCGACTAAGAACTTAAATAAGATTATCGATCTTAACTACTACCCAGTAGAAGAAGCAAGATACTCTAATATGAAAAACCGTCCAATTGGTTTAGGTGTTCAAGGTCTAGCGGATGCTTTTGCAATGATGAGAATGCCATTTGAAAGTGATGAAGCAAAACAAGCAAATATCGAAATCTTTGAAACAATTTACTACGCTGCCCTTAGTGCAAGTATTGAACTTGCAAAAGAGCATGGTGCTTATGATTCATATGAAGGAAGTCCATTAAGTGAAGGTAGATTACAATTTGATCTTTGGGGGGCTAAGCCAACTGAAAGATGGGATTGGGAAGCTCTACGTTCTGATCTTAAAAAGTATGGAGCAAGAAACTCACTACTTATGGCACCAATGCCAACAGCTTCTACTTCTCAGATTTTAGGAAATAATGAGTGTATTGAGCCATTCACTTCTAATATCTATACAAGAAGAGTTTTAAGTGGAGAGTTCACAGTTATTAATAAGCATTTAATCTCTGACTTAATTAAATTAGATCTTTGGAATGATACAATGAAGAATGAAATCATTAAGCATAATGGTTCTATTCAAGCAATTGAAGCTATTCCTGCTGAGTTAAAAGAGCTTTATAAGACTACTTGGGAAATCAAGCAGAAAAATATTATCGATATGGCAGCTGATCGTGGTGTTTACATCGATCAGTCTCAATCACTTAATATTCACATGACAGATGTAAATATGGGGAAATTGAGTTCAATGCACTTCCACGCATGGAAGCGTGGCCTTAAAACAGGTATGTACTACCTTAGAACTAAGGCCGCTGCTGATGCGATTAAATTCACTGTAAGAGACAATAATAAGACTGAAGCTAAGGAAGAGGTTGATACTTCAGCTCTTCATGCTCCAGCACCTGCTCAAGCACAAATGCACAGTGAAGTGCCAACGGCACAAATGATGAAAGATAACGAAGAGGCCATGATGTGTTCTCTGGATAATCCAGATGCATGTATTTCTTGTGGTTCTTAATAGTTATATTGGTTAAAGCTTAAATTTTGTTCAATGTTTATTTTAAACAGAAGAGGGTCCAGAAAGGACCCTTTTTTTATATGAAGTTTATTATGTTTTAATCAATCGTAATCTGCATACCAAAGTGATCAGAGATATGTGTTTCAAGCTTCACACCTTTTTGAACTTCAACTTCAACTTTCTCATCATAAACACGTTTTACAGAACTTGCTTTTAATCCTTTTAAGTAAATATGATCAATTAAAGAATTAGTTTTAGAGTTATCAGCTTGATTGATAGAGTTCTCTTCACAGTATGTACACTCTTTGGTTTCTCTAACAGGATCAGCAAAGTACTGATCTAATAATTCACATGATTGAGCAAGTTCAGCATCAAGGCCGGCCTCAGTATCTTCATGGCCACAGTTAAAGTCACCAAGAACGATCGACTTTTGATCTTCTACTAGAGTTTCATCTAAGAGACGAATGATTTGGTTATAGTTCTCATCTGCCCAGTTTCGGCTAACACCTGTATAAGGAACGTTTAAGTCAGCAGCTAGGTGAGTACAAGTAACCTGAACATCTTCACCTTGGTATTCAACAGTTGCTTGAAGAGCTTGTCTTCTGTTAAGAGTTGAAATATCTGAGAAGTCGATTAGCTTCTTATTTTTTAAAGGTAATTTTGAAAGGAGTACTAGTCCATTACTTCCTCTATAGGCATAAAGACCTGCACGATAAAATGGATTTATTAAATGCAGAATTGATACGATTTGATTCTTGCCAACTTTTGCCATAAGAGCAGAACCACACTCACGGTTTTCTTCCCTCAGAGTTTGAAGAGCACCATCACATTTTGTAAGGATACAATCAGTGAAGTCATCACCCTCAACATCCCCACATTGCTTCTGCATACAAGTAACAAATTTTCCCTTACCAAATAATTGCTTCACTCCACAACTTGGACGAGAGCTTGTTGTGGTTTGATAAACATTGGTTAGGTAGATATCAGAATATGTATCGCTTAATTCTTTTTGAATTTTTTTACGAAGACTAATATCCCAAGCTTCTTGTAAGCATAGAATATCTGCTTGAGAGCTCTTAATGGCCTTTAAAACTTCAGGCTCTCTTTCCACTGAAAGGTCCACAAATCCTTTGGCCAGTCCCACATTGAAGGTCTCAACTGTGAGTTTAGAGTAAACGGAAGAACTAATTAAAAGTGTCAGTAAAATTAAGTGTTTCATGCACTAGGTTATAGCATATTCAGGTGTCTTAATTGCTCTTAAGTGTAATATTTCTATTGTTGAAATTTGAGCTATTACTCAGTTCGTGATATCAATTATTTATAGTCATATTTAGGAGCAAATCTATGAAATTAATAGTTTTAAGTCTTATTCTGCTTAGTAATCTTTGGGCCCAAATCCCACCTCATGCAAGACCAGGCTATTGCCTTCAGAAAAAGAGTATCGCTTGTGAGGACTATATTATATCTCGTGTTTCTCCTTGGGATGTGGATGATGATTATGAATATACCCTTTTAGAAAATGCTTGTGCGGGCAATATAAAAGATGAGTGTATGCAATTAGCTGAAAAACATCTTCCTTGGTATGAAATGAATAATTTTGAAGATCTTAGAAATGTTGCCAATGCTTGTAAGCTTACAAGTGTTAGTTGTATGAACTATATTATTCCAAGTCTTAGTCAATGGGACTATAACCGTTTAGATGAATTTCGTACTATCGCTCGTGCCTGTGCTCGAGTAATGGATACTAATTGTATAAAGAGAAGATGTGCTTTAAGAGATTATAATTGTCGACGTAAGGATGATCTTTTAAAGGCCGCAAGAAAGTGTTACGAGCCTTGTTCTAAATAAATAGATAGAAGGCAAGTGCGACAATAAAACCAAATATTAAGTTTAACTTTATACCTAATTTAATCATATCTTTTACTTCTACTTCACCGGTGCCATAGACAATGGCATTGGGTGGAGTACTCACTGGTAACATAAAAGCAAGGCTACAACAGAGTGCGATGGCAACAATCGGGTAGCGAGCATTTATTCCAAGCTCTCCACAGGCCGCAATAATAATAGGAATTAAAATATTTGCGCTAGCGGTATTAGAAGCTAGCTCAGTAGAAAAAATAGTAAAATAACAAAGCACAATGAGCATAAAGAAAAGACCTGAGCCAAGAATATTTTCGATAACAATCTTGCCAGCTAAGTCAGCTAGTCCTGTGGCAAATAGAATCTTACCTAGAGAGAGTCCCGCTCCAAATAAAAACAAAGCACCCCAATCAATATTCTTAAAATCATGAGCATCTAGTATGGTGGTATCATTCTTAAATGGAATGATAA
>CAJXHA010000107.1 GCA_913053615.1 uncultured Bacteriovoracaceae bacterium
TGTTCAGTGCCTGATCACCAACGGCCGAGCGATGTCCATCTGCTTCAAGTACTCTATCATTAGGAGAGTCTCCATCTAATAAAGAGCGACGGCCAATCATATCTGTATTATTTGATCGCTTCACTGAAACAGAATTTACTATATTAGCTTCAGTGTACATATTCACATCACTATCATTAGCACTAAAGCGATTAACTCGCCCAAGACCTAATTGTCCATGAACATTTCGCCCCCAACAACGAACATTATAAGTTGAGAGATTACTGAACTGAACACATGTATGATAAGTTCCAATCGCAATATCAGTTATACTACTTTGAAAGTTAAACCAATTGGATTTAAAAGTATCGTTAGCAACTTCACCGGCTTCATCTCCAATGTTTTCTGAAGCACCATTACCAAGTTGTCCATAAATACCATAACCCCAACATCCAAATTCATCATTTGTTCGCTTAGCACAAGCATGATAGGCACCCATTTCAAACATTTCTATATTAGTCATATTCACTGAACCAAGCGCTAGCCCCATATCAGTTATCTCATCTCCAATTGGGCCAGTATTTCCTTCAGAGTCATCTAGACCTAAAATTCCAAAACGGTTTCTTCCCCAACACTTAACAGTACCTGCATCTTTAAAAAAGGCACATGTACTCTCTAGAGCAGCGTGAATGCTTTCAATTTCATCATCTGTTCCAAAGTCAACTGTGATAAGATTATCTCCCATTTGAACGGGGTCTGTTCCGATCTGTTGTGTATCACCACGTCCTAATTGGCCGTAATTATTTCTTCCCCAACACTTAACTTGATTTGTCGCTAAGAGCACACACGTATGATAGCCACCGAGAGCAATATCGATGGCATAATGAGGAGCACCTGTATCAAAACTCGTTCCTAGATCAATGACCTCATCTTGATCATTAACTGAATCCAGTGACGAATCACCCCAAGTCGCATCGGCTATACCTTTACCTAATTGGCCATAAGTATTGTCTCCAAAACAACTTACTTGTCCTCTAAAAATAGTACAGGAATGACTTCTCACATCGTCAGCGGTTCTTGATGCATGAACAGATGTTTTAATCTTCATATCAGGAACTGTTAAATTATGTGCAAGGGCGTAAGATGTTACACCATAACTTGAAAGATAATTTATATCTTGTAGGTTTGTTACATTTACTGTGATTTGATCATATTGTCTAAAATCACCCATTGTGTACTGATCAATATTTAAGCTCGTTGAATAATTAGTGGAAGAGCTTAAACTAAGGGTTGCTCCTAAAGTAAAGTCTGGTGCACTTGTATTATGTCTATAGGAACCATTAATAGTATAATCAAAGCTCGCAGAAACTTGGGTAATATTAGTACCCACCATAACATTGTATTCATCAGATGCAATAAACGTTAACTCATCTAAACTCGCTTGATACTCAGGTAGTGTTTGTGGAAAGCTTGGTAAACCATCTAATGATAAATATACATATGATGAATCATCATCACTAAAGGTGATTGAATTATTTCCAGGGCTACCAATATCTGCCGCGGTATTATTACTTAAGCTTAATGTGATCGTTTCATCTTCCTCATAGCGATAGTCTTCATGGATTTTAACGATAAATTGCACATCTCCATTTGAATATCCAGCAGGGTAGGTCATCACAATTTTGCCATTATCTTCATATGCAGCATAAACCGAATCCATCCCAGCACCAGTTGAAATATCAAAGCGATAATCACCAGTCATAAATTCTGTCGGATCACTTACCACTGGCTCATAAGTCATATCTCCTGATACCAGCACTTCAAATTGGATATCTTCTCTTTGAAAGAGAGGTGAGATATTTACACTATAAGTAACATCATTATAAGTATAAGTTCCTGAGTGAATATTTGTTCTCGTTCCAGGAGTTCCCTCCGGCTCATTAGTGGTATCACTAGTGATGGTAATCTGTGAGAGACTCTCATCATCATTAATCTGTAAGAAGGCCACATTATTAGCAAGCCCAGAAGAGTCTGTTGAAGTATTAACTGGGGCAGTTGCACCACTAATCTGTTCTAGTTCAATCGTTAATTTCTCAGTACCTTCATAATAAAGATCATTGGCAATCTCAATCGGGATATAATCAACATCCTGACCAGCTGGGATTTTAATATAAAATTCTTTTACAATATTGCTAGTGTATTTTAATGACGGAAGATAAGCAGGCCTCACCTCAACTGTGCCCGCAACTTGTTCAGCAATTAATAGTCCAGAATAATTAGTATTAATATAAGTACTCACAGCACCAGCAGTTGCAGTGTCGGTACAGGCACCACAAATACTACCAACAGGTATTGTATAATTAATTCCATTTACATCTTGAATATCAAATGAACCAGAGTTTCCTGCACTGATAAAAGTTAATACACTGGCCGCATTATTCGGATCAGCTACACTGTCTTTACGAGATAAAATCATAGTTGCACTAAAACCAGATTGGATAACATTAAGGCCTAATTCCGTTTCATTATAAAGTAGTCTTGGAAAGAGGGGAACACTGGCCCCACTTGAATCAGAGATAACACCGCGAGAGCGATTATACACACTAGAAGCTTCAGAATTAGTCTTACTTAAAGTGTCTAAAATATTAAAGTCATTTTCATCTGCATATCCCAATGTTCCATCAGGGTCATTACTAATGATAACTTTATAATCAACTTCCGCTTCAGAGAAGTTTGAAAGATAAATAGGGATTGAAATAACAGCAGTAGTATCTGTTTGAGGCTCAATACGAGCATAATTTTTTTGTACAAATTGTGCTCTTGGAAGTGAGTGAACATCTTTAATATTTACCGCCGCTTGATCTTTACTGGCATCAATACTAGTACCACCAGTTGTTCCGGTGATCGTTACTCTAAAGCGCTCATCTGTTCCAAGCTCATAGAGATCATCGTTTAATAAATTAAAAGAGATCACACTTTGAGTTGATCCAGCTGGAATAGTGATTGTAATGGTATTACCAGTTATTTGTTGATCAAGGTCTGTGTCAAGAATCCTAGGACGTGGTTTAATATCCACATAATCTGTGCCATTTTTATGAAAAGCATAGAGCTCATATCTTATGTATCCATTGGCGTGATTATTGATTTCATTGACAAGATTATCACAGACCGCTTCAATATTTATTCCTGTAATATCTGCAGCAGTAATACTTTCTGTTCCTACATTGGCACCGGTATCATCATTAAAATCTAGATCAATACTACCAGTGGTTGGAACCCCAGAGAAGGTGATTCGATAAGAGCTGGAAGTACCTACTTGTGCACTACTAGCGATATTATCCATTCCATTATTACTAACTTGCGCAAGGTTTTTATGAATAGAGTCGTAGTCAAAAATACTGGCACACTTACTACCACATGTATCATTTGTATCCCACTTATCTTCAACAGTAAGGGTGATATCAATATCATTGGCTGAAGGATGATCAAGTGTGATCGGTATATTAACACTATCTCCTTCAAACTTATCAAAGTATGCATCAAAGCCAGATCCGGCCACTCCACCAAGAGCTACTGTAGGAGCTGCTTGAGCATCAGTGATGGTAATTGTTTCAGTGCTCGTTCCAAGACTATATTTAGTCGCATTTGCACCTATAGTAATAATAATTGTTTCACTACCTTCAAAAAGGTCATCATCTGGAATATTAAAATTAACATCCACAGAATTTGTATTCTTTAAAAGAATAACACTTCCACTGGCCAGGGTATGATCCTCACCACTAGTACTGGTTCCACTAATGGTATAGTTAATAGGAACATTAAAACCTGAAACCTCTCCACCTTGATACTGCATGGTGAGAGTTCCACTACTACCCTCAGTAATAGTATTACTAGAAACAAGTAAATCAAGTACTGGAGGAGTGGTATTATCCACAATATCTATAATCTGATTTGTGATTGAACCAAAGGCCTTGTCTTCAGCACTGGTTAGAGAAAGAATAAAATTCTCAGTTGGTTCAAGCGTGGTATCTGCATCAATGGCAATACTAAATGTATCAGTGGTTACCCCTGCAGGAAAAGTTCTATTTAAAACTGCAGCTTGAGAAGGTGCAAAGGTATAATCAGATGAGCTTGTCGTGACTTCACTAAGGGTGATGACATAAGGCTGTGCACTTTCAGAAACTTTATCCGTTGTAAGTGTAACTACAAGCGAGTTACCTTCAATAACTGTTTGAGTCGATTCTGAGAAAGTCAGAACTGGTAAAGCACTGGCCTCACGAATCGTTATCTCTAGGGTGGTACTAGCATTAAGACTGGCCGTACCTGAACTTACACCTGTAAGAGTCAGATAAATAACTTCTTCATCATCAAAAGGTGCATCATTATAAGTGAGAAAACTAGAGTTACTAGTTAGCTCTCCTGCATTCACAGTAAATGTTCCTGAGGCCGCAAGATTATGATCACTACCAATTGTGGCCGAATCAGCGGGAGCAGTACTTATGGTATAACTAACTACTATGTCTTCATCCGATGGATTATTTAATTTTACTGGGATCGTAAGGATTGAACCTTCAGAGACTTGGTAAGCGCCAAGGCTAAATCCAACTTCTACTGCAGCTTCATCATCATTAATATTTATGGTCGTGCTACTTGGTGCACCAGCATTTAATCGACTATCAGGATTAAGTGTTACAGTAATTGTTTCACCGACATCTCTGAAATTATCATCGATAGGAATGATATCAAAAGTCTTGGTTTGATTTGCACCTTGATCTTTTAAAAAGGTTAAGCGAGTTGTACTAACACGATAATCAGCTGCAAGGGTTGCTGTGCCTGAAAAATCTAGGTCGACAAAAGTATCTTCATCAACATTATCATCAAGAGTTACTGATACAGTACAGGTAGAGCTTACCAGGTTTTCATCAATACTCGCACAAGTTCCTGTGATACTCACATCATTACTTAGTCCACTGCCTTCAGTAACATTAATTGTATGAGATTGTCTTAGGGTATAAGTTGCAAGATCACCTGCATCTAAATCTAGCTCCGCCAGTGGAGTGGTATTTACTGAAGTAATTGTGACCACTAGACTCTCATTAATTTCAGCATAACTATCTGACTTGGCACTAAATTGAATAGTTTTAAATGCCGTCTCTGCAGGTAGGATGACTTTGGTTGGAAGCGGACTTCCTGGGGTTGAGACAGTTGGGTTTGTGATATCGTAATCACTGGTAAAGTCATCAAGGTTTGCAGTTCCAGAATAGCTTAAATTATAGGTAATTGCTCTTTTAGAAACGTCAGGTGTTACAGAGAAATTTAAATCAACACTTGCACCTTCAACAATTCCTGAAGAGGTACTATTGGTTCCATTAACAACATAGGTAATGGGTGGAGTTTCATCTTCGCGAATTTCAACTTGATGAGTAGCATAGTCACGAATAAAGAACTCACCACCAGTTGGTTCAACTATTTTAAAGGTCATTGTTTCATCACCTTCATAAACGGAATCATCTAAGAAGTTGATATAAAAATCAAAAGTTCTTTGGAGTGGGGGAAAGGTCACAGTAAAAGTTGGGTTTGAAGTTGCTGACATAGTAATAACATTGCCATCTTCATCAGTGATGCTTGCAATATCATTTTGATCAGCACTTGAAATATCTTCTAATAATTGAATGGTAACTGTTAATGCTTCAGAGTCATCACCAACTCGAAAGAGTTTAGTTTTTAAAGGTTCAGTTGCATATTCAAGACCGAGATTTTGTTCACGACGAAAGCCAATAAAAATTTTATCATCGTTAATATCAAAAAGATTTGATTGGGCATTTTGATTTGCTCCGCTATCTTCCACAGCAGTTTGCTCAGCGACATTACATCCCTGCAAAATTAAAAGCAAAATTCCCAAAACAATTTTTATCATATAATTACAAAACCCTTGTCTCCCAATAAGTCTTTTCGGAAACTTATCTACTTATTTTAACGCGATTCTTCATAGTTGAGTAATGCACTTTTGTTAACGTGCTTTTTCAGGTACTTACAGGGATTAGGGGAAAATTGTTTAGGAGCAAATGACCCAAATATTTGACGCTTTACTCGGGATAAATTAGCGTTTTATCATAACCATGGAATGAGGGTTAAAAATGTTCAATATCTTAAAAAATACAAAAAATTCAGAGCAGACTAAGAAGGCCAAAATTATTGCCCTTTTAAATCAGAAAGGTGGAGTAGGAAAAACCACTATGGCCTATAATGTTGCCCATGCTTTAAAAGAGCAAGGTAAGAAAGTTCTCTGTATTGATATGGACCCTCAGTATAATTTTTCTTCTCTTTTTGGATTCACTCCTAATGAAGATAGTTTTTGTATTCATCAATTATTGGTGAATTCTGTAAAAGAATTAAGGCCAATGCATGTTGGGGCACTTTTATCAGAGGTAATGCTTGAAACTGAAAAGGGAATTGATCTCATTCCCGCGAGTCAAGATCTTTCAGGTTTTGAATTAACAGTTGCTGGTATTAATTCACCAAGACAATTGATACTTAAAAAGTTTATTGAAAAAAATGCACTTGATGAAAGGTATGATTATATCGTTATTGATGGGCCACCGACTTTAGGTTTATTAGTAGTGAATATCCTTTGTGCTTGTGATGGTGTGCTCTTTCCATTTATTCCAGATGCTTTTAGCGAGCAAGGATTAAAAAATATTCAAAATGTTTTAGAAGATATTGAAGATATGGGAATTATTAAAACTCCAAAAGTTTTAGGTTATATACCTAATCTTTTTGAAACGAGAAGAAAGCAAGCACGCAATGATTTTGATGATATTCAAAGCCACTTTAGCGATGCACATGTTTTTACTCCTTTTAATAATAAAGCTCACTTTGCTAAAAGTATGGCCAATAAGAAATCAGTTTTTGATTATACAGCAAAAGATTATAAAGAATTACAAAGTCAGTTTTTACATATGACTGAACATATTGAGAGCCAATTAAATTAGAAGAATAATACTTAGGTAAAATAAAATGAAAAAGAAAAATCCATTATATGTTGTAAAAGGTCAAGATGTAGAAGCTGCTGAAGGTTTCTTAGATCTATTAGTAAAAAAATTCAATCTTGAGCCACTTTTAAGTGTTCTAAAAAACTTATTAGAAATGTTAATGGAGATGGTTCAAAGTTATGCCATGTTTAAGGTGGTAAAAGATTTTGTGGATCATATCGTTAAAAGATTAGAGCTCTTTCAAAAATTCTCCGTATAACTAGCGACCTCTTTGCTTTTTTGGCATCAACTCTTCATTGCTTTCTAGATCAAGCTTCTCTGTCGGTGCTGCCGCTTTAAGTTTTACATTATCTTCTAGATTGGGACTCTGAAGAGATTTTTGAGGAGACTTTTTAGGCTTTTCAAAATACTTTGCTTCCAGATTGAGCACAGCATTTTTGGGAAGGCTTACTTCAACTCGATCCCTTTTTTTTAGTTCAGGATTATTGGATTCAATAATTTGATCTTTAGGAATGAAGGCCTCTCGCTTTAATAGTTCTAATTCATTATTAATTTTACTTTCATCCCAGCTCTTATTAGCAATACTGCCTAATAAGGGATAAGAAATAAGAGAGATAAGTAGAATAAGCTTTTCTAAATTCATAGCTTTATGATACAAGGCAAATCATGAAAAGCCTAGATTTACAAACCGCATCATATGATTATGATCTTCCGGCCAATTTGATTGCTGAGAGGGCACTAGACCAAAGAGATGAGTCTAAGCTTCTAATATATGATGAGGCACGCGATGAAATTACCCATGAAGTCTTTAAAAATATTCATCAATATATACCAAGTGAATCTTTAATTATTCTCAATCAAAGTAAAGTTTTTCCATGCCGTTTTCTCGCTCATAAAGAAACTGGTGGTAAAGTGGAAGTTTTTGTACTCTCGCTTATGCCTATTGATGAAAAATACGAAGTAATGCTCAGAAGTAGTGGGAAGAAAAATATAGGTGATCAGTATTTTTGTGATGAATTAGTTTTTACTTTAGTAGATAAAAAACATGACTCATTTATGGTTAAAATTAATCTTAGTCATGAAGAGTTTATTAAAAAGCTAGATAGTTTAGGCCAAATTCCTATTCCTCCTTATATTCGCGATGGTATTGCAGATGAATTGGACAAGGAACAGTATCAGACCATTTACGCTAAAGAGCTTGGCTCAGTTGCTGCACCAACCGCAGGACTGCATTTTACCAATGCTGTTTTTGAAAATTTAAGTACTAAAAATATTGATAGAGACTTTGTGACCTTACATGTTGGGGTTGGAACTTTTAAACCAGTTAAAACAGATAATATTTTAGAACATCAAATGCATAGCGAGACTTTTGAGGTTGCTAGCTCTGTGGTGAATAAATTAAATACTAAAAAAGATAGTATCTTTGCGGTAGGGACGACTTCTTTAAGGGTGTTAGAAAGTATCTTTTCTGAAAATGAATTTAAAGATCTTGGAGTCAGTGACACGGATATATTTCTCTATCCAGGTAAGAGTGTAAAATCTATAAGTGGACTTATTACTAATTTTCATCTGCCTAAATCAACTTTGATTATGCTTGTCTCAAGTTTGGTGGGAAGAGAGAAAACATTAGAACTGTATAAGATCGCCGTTGAAAATAAGTATCGTTTTTTCTCTTATGGAGACAGTATGCTGATATTAAGAGATCCCAAAAAAGTACAAGAGGCAAGGCAATGAACTTTTATGAATTAGAGGCAACAAGTGGTAATGCACGTGCCGGAAAAATAAAAACCGCTCACGGTGAAATTGAAACGCCTATCTTTATGCCCGTAGGAACAAGGGCCAGTGTTAAATCTATTTGGCAACATGAGTTAGTTGAAATGAACGCCCAAATAATTTTAGGCAATACTTATCACCTTTATCTTAGACCTGGTCATGAACTCATTGACCAAATGGGTGGTTTACATAAATTTATGAATTGGCAAAGGCCTATACTTACTGACTCTGGTGGATTTCAAGTCTTCTCACTGGGTGATCTTAATAAGGTGACTGAAGAGGGAGTGGAGTTTCAATCTCATATAGATGGCTCACGTCATATGCTTAGCCCTGAAAAGTCCATGGAAATTCAAAAAGCTCTTGGCAGTGATATTGTAATGATCTTTGATGAGTGTCCTGCCCTGCCGGCCAGTAAAGAAAGACTACGAGAGAGTATGGAGCTTACGCTTCGCTGGGCAAAGAGGTGTAAGGACTATCCATTACAAGCTCATCAAAATCTCTTTTCAATTGTTCAAGGTGGTCTTCATATTGATTTAAGAACAGAGTGCCTAGAGAGATTAATGGAATTAGATTTTCCAGGCTATGCCCTTGGTGGTTTAAGTGTGGGAGAAAAGAATGAAGAGATGGTGGAGTTCTTAAATAACTTCACTCCAAAGATGCCAAAGCATAAACCACGTTATTTAATGGGAGTAGGTAAGCCACTTGATATTTTAAATGGTATTCGTGCTGGTATTGATATGTTTGATTGTGTGTTGCCAACCAGAAATGCACGCAACGGTCAATTTCTTACTCATCGTGGTCCATTAAATATTAAAAAAGAGCGCTTTAAATTTGATGAACTTCCTCCAGATGAAAATTGTGAGTGTAAAGTTTGTAAAAACTATTCACGCTCATATATTCGTCACCTTTTTAATGTGGGTGAATACCTGGCGGGACAGATGATTAGTTATCATAATTTGCATTTTTATTTAAAAATGACACATGATGCACGCGAGGCCATTAAAGCGAATAAGTTTGACGAATATTATAAAGAATTTTATAAAAATTATACTTCAGGTGAATTTCAAAATTAGGAGAATTCTATGTTAGGTCTTTTTATTTCTAACGCATATGCACAGGAAGCTGCTGGTGCAGCACAACAAAATCCAATCGTTTCTTTTATTCCAATGATCGCAATTGGGTTTGTAATTTATTTTTTAATGATCAGACCACAGAATAAGAAGCTTCAAGAAGAGAAAAATTATATTGCAGCACTTAAAAAAGGTGATGAAGTATATACAAAGTCTGGTTTAATCGGAAAGATTCACGGATTAACTGAGAAAATAGTAACTCTAGAGCTTGAGGGCGGAACAAAAGTAAAAATGTTACGTGGCACAATAGCTGGTCCTGCAACTCAATTATTTGAGGATACTACAGAGAAGAAATAATTATGTTTGGACTTGGAATTGGCGAAATTGCCGTCATTTTATTTATTGCTTTAATTTTTATTGGGCCAAAGAAATTGCCAGGACTCGCTCGTGGTCTTGGTAAAGGAATTCGTGAATTCCAAAACGCAGCACGTGGTATCACTGATACAATTAATGAACCAGTGCAAAATATAAAAAATCAGGTGAGTGAAACCAAAGACCAAATCATGAGCAATCAAAGCACTGGAACAATGGATCAACCTCAAGTCAATGCTCAGATTGATGATGAGTTTGGAGATGTTTCACCGGATCATAATTCAGATAGCAAAAACTCTTAAAAAT
>CAJXHA010000108.1 GCA_913053615.1 uncultured Bacteriovoracaceae bacterium
AGAGAGCTTCAAGCATTCTCTCAATTTGCTTCAGATCTTGATGAAGCAACAAGAAGACAACTTGAAAGAGGGGAAAGATTAGTAGAGCTACTTAAGCAAAAACAATATTCTCCATTTGAAGTTGAAGACCAAGTTATTTCTATCTATGCAGCTACTAAAGGTTTCTTCGATGGAATTGATAAGACAAAAATCACTGAAGCAGAAAATGGACTTTTAGATTTTATTAAGTCTAAGCATTCAGATGTTATTGGATCTATTAGAACTGAAAAACAAATTACTGCTGAAACTGAAACAAAACTAGTTGATGCAATAAAGAGTTTTGTAAACGCAAATTATTAATTTAAAGGTTAAGTAATGGCGAATATAAAAGAGCTTAAAAAAAGGATCAAGAGTACAAAGTCTACTCTTAAGATCACAAGTGCGATGAAGTTAGTTTCGGCAGCGAAGCTATCAAAAGCACAAGCTAAGATTCAAGGATTTAAGCCATACTCTAATGAGCTAGATAACACTGTAAGAATTGCAGCGGCTCTAGCTCAAGACTATTCACATAATTATCTTGAAGCAAAAGATAATACTAAAACAGCTGTTTTAGTTATCTCTTCAAATAAAGGTTTATGTGGAGGATATAACTCTCAGCTCTATAAAGAAGTTAAAAGATATATGAGCAATAACCAAGATAACGAATTTGAATTTTATTATATTGGTAGAAAAGTAAAAGAGTTATTAAAAAGAGATGGTATTTTAGAGACTAAAACTTTCGAGTTTGAAAAAGCAGATCCTGAGTTTTCTGAAGTTAAGAAACTTGCAACAGAATTATCTGAGAAGTTTTTAGCTGATGAAATCGGAAGAGTCGTAATAGCATTTAATTCATTTGTTTCAGCAATTGAATTTAATCCGACAGTAAAAGAAATTTTACCTCTAACAATGTCTGAAGAAGATAAAGAAACTTTGGCACAAGAGTTCCCTGTTGAATTCTTATATGAGCCAAGTGCGGAGTCTATTTTAGATAGCTTAATTCCAGAAGTTTTTAACACGACTATTTTTACAAGTGTTTTAGACGCAATTGCAGCAGAACATGGTTCAAGAATGACTGCAATGGATAATGCTACTAATAACTCTAAAGATATGATTAGAAATTTAACATTAACAGCAAACAAATTAAGACAAGCAGCGATTACAACTGAATTAACTGAAATTGTATCTGGTGCTGAGTCACTTAACTCTTAAGGAGCAAATAAAATGTCTGGAAACGTAGGTATTGTAAGACAAGTAATGGGACCAGTTGTAGACGTTGAGTTTACAAATGGAAAACTTCCTGAAATTAACAACGCACTTAAACTAACTAATAAATCTATTAGTGATAAAGAGGGTAACCTAATCGTTGAAGTTGCATCTCACCTTGGTAATAACATGGTTAGAACTATTGCGATGGATGCTACTGAAGGTTTAGCTCGTGGACAAGAAGCTTTAGATACTGGTAAGCCAATTCAAGCTCCAGTAGGTAAAGAAGTTCTTGGTAGAATTATCAATGTTACTGGAGACCCAGTTGATGAAGCTGGTCCTGTAGGGGCAAAAAAATTCTACGATATTCACAGACCAGCACCTACATTTGCTGACCAATCAACTAAATTAGAGCCATTCTATACAGGTATTAAAGTTATTGACCTTCTTGCTCCATATCTTAAAGGTGGAAAAATTGGTCTTTTCGGTGGTGCCGGGGTTGGTAAGACAGTTCTTATTATGGAACTTATTAACAACATCGCTCAACAACACGGTGGTCTTTCTGTTTTCGCTGGTGTTGGAGAAAGAACGAGAGAGGGACGTGACCTTTTTGATGAAATGAGTGAGTCAGGAGTTATCTCAAAAACTGCACTTGTTTATGGTCAGATGAACGAGCCGCCAGGTGCTAGAGCAAGAGTTGCATTAACTGGTCTTTCTGTTGCTGAGTACTTTAGAGATGAAGAAAAACAAGATGTACTTTTCTTCGTAGATAATATCTTCCGTTTTACACAAGCTGGTTCAGAGGTTTCTGCACTTCTTGGACGTATTCCTTCTGCCGTTGGTTACCAACCAACTCTTGGTACTGAGATGGGTGCACTTCAAGAGCGTATTACATCTACTAAAGATGGATCAATTACTTCTATCCAAGCTGTTTACGTTCCTGCGGATGACTATACGGATCCAGCTCCAGCTACAACATTTGCTCACTTAGATGCAACAACTGAACTTTCAAGAGCAATTGCTTCACTTGGTATTTACCCAGCGGTTGATCCACTTACTTCTACATCTACAATTTTATCTCCGGATATTGTTGGAGAAGATCACTATAATACTGCACGTGCAGTTCAACAGGTTCTTCAAAAGTATAAAGAGCTTCAAGATATTATCGCTATCCTTGGTATGGACGAATTATCTGAAGAAGATAAACTTGTTGTGGCAAGAGCTAGAAAGATTCAAAAATTCTTATCTCAACCATTCTTTGTTGCTGAACAATTTACTGGTTTAGAAGGAAAATTTGTTAAGATTGAAGACACTATTGAAGCATTCAAAGCAATCTTAAATGGTGAAGTTGATGATCTTCCAGAACAAGCATTCTACCTTGTTGGTAGCTTAAATGATGTTCGTGAAAAAGCTAAAACTCTATAAGGATAAGTAATGAGTAATTTTAAATTAAACATTTTTACTCCAAACGGTGTTGTGATTAAAGGGATGGAATGTAATGAACTTTTCATTCCTACAACAAGTGGTGAAATTAATGTTTTAAAAGATCATACTCATGTTTTATCTGAGGTGAGTACTGGGATTTTAACTGCTAAAACAGGAATGGGTGATAGACATTTTTCAATGACTAGTGGCCTAGTCAAAGTTTTAGGTGAGGAAATCACTGTACTATCTACTACTTCAGAAAAAGCTGAGGATATTGATATAGAAAGAGCTAAGTCTGCGAAGGCAAAAGCTCAATCAAGACTTTCTGAGATTGATAAATTAACAAGTATTGATCAAATTAAATTTAAAAGAAAACTTGAAAGAGCAGATATAAGAATTAAGCTTAAAGAGTTACATAAAAACTAAGAAAAAGGGCCTGAAATCGGGCCCTTTTTTTTGACTAGTCACTAATATTTGCAATGAATATTCACAAAATTAACATGGCTAATCACAAACTTACCTAAAAGGCCTTCCTGCCCTTTAAAAAAATTCATAATTTTATAAAATACTATTAATGCTTAAGCTTACTTTTTTAACATTAACTCTTAGTATTTTTACATTCTCGTATGTGATGAATCGTATTGATACCCAAACAAAACTAGAGAGTTATGTTAGTTCTGTCGACTTTAAACAATTTAAAGCAGCTCCAAAAAAGATAAATAAAAAATCAACCAAGCCTAATGTAGAGCCTGTATTAATAAAGGCCATACAGAACATTACTAATGAAAAAACTAAGGTCATTGCAAAATTTTCAAAGTCTAAGATAAAGAATAAGCAAGATGAAATTGTTAATATAGATACTTCTGATGTTGAAAACCTTAACTATATTGATGAAAGAAAGCTTATAAATGTTGAAATACAAGCCGCAAGTTCTGAACAAGTAGAATTTATAAAATTAAAAAAAGAAATTAATATAGAAGAAGAGAAAGTAGTAAAAGTTAAAAATACTAAAACAAATAATCAAGATACGATTTTTGAAGAAGCATACTTAACAATTAATGGAACAGATCCAATTAAGTTAAAAGCTTTTGAAAAAGTAAATAAGATTAAAGAAGTTAAATTAGTTGCTCTACTAGATAATGTTAATTATCCAAAAGAGAGAGCAAAAGCATTAATTGCTAAAATCGAAATGAAAAAAGTTGATGACAGAATTTCTAATGCACAAGCTGCACCTGAAAGGTCTGTTAAAAATAAAACAAATAATAATAGTATGGATCTGACTTTCTATGACTACTCAAATGAAGAAGAAACTTCTGCTGAGAGTCAAAAATCTGTAGTTGAGCAGAAGCTTGAAAGTCTAAAGAAGACAGCAGTGGGTATTCAATTGATGCAACCATCAAAAAGTAATACCGATGTTAAGGTCAATTCTTCTGGGGTAGCAAATACCGTTCAATCCAATCTTCCTAGCAAAATCAATGATATTGATAACTTAATTGCTATGGCAGAGACTATTAGGCCTAAGGCAAAATCAGCTAAAAAGAAGACAAATGGTTCTATAGGACCAAAAATGAATACTCAAAATAATGAAAATAAAAATAGCTTCTTAGATAATGATGAAGAAGTTAATGGTGAATACTATCAAAATCCTAATACAAAAAGCTATTCATCATATGGAACAATTACCGCCTTTAACTTAACTACTAGAAGTAAAGATAAGGCAGTAATGAACTTTGATCTTATATATAGTGATGAGTTCAATACAAATATTTCTTCTGATGTAGAAGGAAAAGTAGATTTTAAATATCAAATTAATTCAAAAAATGCTTCAAGACGAGTAACTATAAACGCTAGAGACTTCTTACCAACCTCAATTGATCTAGTACTAGATAACGGAGACAGCTCAATTGGTATTCCATTAATTGAAAGAACATACTTTAATAACCTAATGAGTAGTCAAAACTTGAGAGGTTTAGGTGGAGTTATCATGGTGGAATTAGATAACTTTACAGAAGATATCGAGCTTGGGGTTGATTCTAGATACGAAAGAAAATTATATCTTAATAAGAATCTTAGAGCTGTTTCAAGAGAAGATTCTGATTTTACTTATATCCTATTTGTAGGAGTTGAAGCTGGAAACCATATTATTAGCTTTAAAACATATAAAAATAAAATAACAAATAAAATTATTCATGTCGTAGATGAAGAAATTTATTACGACTATAACTTTTATAAAGAAATTAGTAATGAGTCTGTTGCTCTTTTTGAAGAGAACTTATTATCAAATGAATACCAATTATTAAATATTACAAAAGGTGAGATCACACCAATAAACTATGACTCTAGTCTTAAGATGAAGTCGTTTAATATGTTTGAGTTAAAAGACAATCTTTTGCCTCACGCAACTAGAAACTACTATCAGTTAAATCACTTAAGAGAAAAGATCTTTATTGGTAGAGCAAATCAGAAGCAGATCATTGTTCCTAGCGAGGCCTATACAAGAGAAGTGATTAGTCACTTTGATCAAAGGGTAGCTACAACTGACTGTGTAATTCAACTAAATATAAATAAACCAATTGCTGATATTAGCTTTAATGGTCTATCTAATAATAGAATGATGGTTCCACTTTTAAGAGTTCTTGATAGCGATGGTGAATTCTATAAATCACCAAGTAATGAGACAAAGAGAGTGTTTATCTTGGGAAGAGAGCAAGGAATTGTGAATTTCCAAATTAATTATACTGATGGTACAAAAGACTTTCTACAATCATATTGTTCAGAAAGCTCTTACCTTGTAGAACAACTTTAAATTAACGACATTTAGATTTTTTAGCAAAAGTATAATAGTACTTCGGTGACTTTGCTTTAAGCTCTTTATCTGAAAGCTTATAATACTTACGGGATGTAAGATTAACATCAGAGACTATAAGAGGACGATTCTTATAATTATAACGAGTATTTTTGAAGTGTGTATTTAAAAGATTTGTATTTGGAGAAGATCTTTTAAGTAGGCGATAAAATGTTCTCGGATTAAAAGTACATTTAGTTACATAGACATGTATATTATCAACATTAAATTTATTTTTATCTTCTTTGTAACCATCAATATTATAAATTTTGTCTTTATAGGCCAAAGCATGTGAAAGAGCTATAAATTCTGAATAATAATTAGTAGAAGCAAAACCAATTGCTTTATCTTCATTCTCTTGAATAAAAATAGGTAGTGTTGTTGTACCTTTATACTTCATACGAAAACGTTGAATCTTTGTTGGACCAAAATTATATGCAGGTATAGCTAGATCCCAACGTTTAACAATTTGCTTATTCTGTTTTAGTAAGTGAAAAGCAGCAAGTGAAGAAATGACTACATTACTGCGATAGTCTACAGATCGAGTTATTTTAGGCATAAAATAGCGAGAAGTACTTGGCATAAATTGCCATGCACCCTTAGCACCAGCATATGACTCTGCTTTATAATTAAAACTAGACTCAATAAATGATATCGAAAGTAGCTCTTTTGGAATATCAAAGTTTTTTAACTGTCTCTCTAGAAATGGGAGATAAGGTAATGATCTTAATATAGCATTAAAAACCATATCTCTTTGACCTGTCTGAGTTCTAATGTTTTGAGAAAGTCTTCTAAATAACTTTTTCTTAGCACGTGCTGAGTCTGGAACTTTGACACTTTTTTCAATAGCAATCAATATTCCTTTTTCCTCCTCAGATAATTCACTCTTATTTTTATGTAAATTAGACAATATACTTTTTACTTTTTGAGAGTATTCTAGTGAGAGGTCAGCTTGAAGTTTAGCTTTAGCATAGCGATTTACATTTGAGTTATGTAGCTCTGAAAAATCTAAGGTATTATAAACAATAGATAAATCTTCTTTATCATGAATGATAACCTGCTTTGAAGAAAACTGTGTATAGATAGAAAACCAAAAGCGAACATTATTTTCAAAATAAGGATGAATATGGAACTCATCACTTACTCTATTATCTTTATCTTCTAATATATTTTTAATTACTTCATCACTTATAGCAGAAGTTGCTTTTTGAAATTGATTATTAATTGTTTGATTAATAATTTCTTCTTCTAGATATATATTGCTACTTTGAAACGCTTTGGGGTCTATAAAGCCATTAGATAATGAACTAAATAAAATAAAAGATAAGAATGACTTCATAGAAACTCTGGCTCACTTAGAATTTGCATTGTGCGCTTATAACCTGCTTTAACTGTATAGGAAGCAACGTCCGGGTTTAAAGAAAAAGAGTTTGCAAAAAATAACTTATAATCATGATGATCTGGATAAATATCAATGAGTTTAATATTAGGATTTACATTTAATTTTCTTTCAAGAATTGAAAGTATTTCTCTGCGATGTTTATTAGCAAACTTCTCAGACTTCATATAGTCAGAAACAGTATTAAGAATATCTATTGCAGTGGCTCTCTTTGCTCTTGAAGCCACAATCTTTTTTTGAATTAATAAATAAATAGACTGAATTGAGATACTTTGTAGTCCATAATTAACGAGAGAACCTACTTCATCATGATAATGGTATGGAGTATGAGTCCAGCTACTTATAATAATGTCACAATTGTTATCTTCAGCAACATGAGTAGAGAGAGTTTCTCGAATCTCTCCATCGATATAATAGTCTGTCTGAGCAGTTTTAGAATTAAATATTGGGTATGGTGCATAAAAAGGTGGAACACTCATACTGGCAGCAGCGGCATCAGAAACTTTTGTTCCAGTATAGTAAACAGCAGTACTATCATGGCTTGGGTTTGGATAATTATATTTAGAAAAAATCACTTTACGTGAATGATCTAACTGAGTCGCAACAACAAAAAGATCAGGTATAAACTCTTCAAAGCTATCTACAGTTAAAACATTTTCTAAAAGATATTTTTTAGCACCATCAGTACTAAATAGACCTGGAAAACTTAGAAAGGGCTGAACTACTTTTCTAATAATAGCAGGAAACTCTTCTAGTGGTTGGTGTGAGGATGTATACGTTGGTTTAGACTTTCTTTTATGTAAGTGAAACATATCTTTATAAGATAGTTTTTTCATTTCACCTTTTTTAAGGCCTAAAACACCATTAATTATTTCTTGTGGTGTAAGACCACAGGCAAGCATTATTGATATCATTGCACCAGCACTACTACCAACATAGGTATCAATTTCTAAAGATCTTTTGGCATTAAACTCATCAATAGCGGAGTTTTTATTACTTTTTAAAGTAAATCCTAACTCTTCTAGAGCAAGCGTAACACCAAGATGCCAAGCAGCTGCTTTGACCACACCACCTGAAAGAACAAGTGCGACTTTTTTATTTTTAAATTCTGATAAATTATGATTTCCCACTGAAATAAGTATAATTTAAAGTAAATTAAGTGCAAACCTTTGATTTTAAAACTTATGCTTTTGCCTATTCATTGAATATTCATTAAAATTAAGAGTAATTACTAAATATAACTGACAAGGAAGGGTGGTTATTTTGGACGGAAAATGGCTAAGCGTATTAGAATTTGCATCTTATAAGAACAAATCAATTTCTACTGTTCGTAGGTATATCAAAGCAAATAGAGTTAAATTTAAAGATGAGAACGGTAAGTATTTTATATGGGTTAAAAACTATCAAGATGAAAGCAATAATGAAGAAAAGGAACTTTTTCAATTAAAGCTGGAAAATGAAAGACTCAAAAAAGAGAACCGTGTCATTAAGGAAGAAATTAATGAGCTAAAGATGCTTGTTCAAATTTATGAATCAAATCAAGCATTAAATAAAAGTAAACTACCAGAGATTCCAGCAGACTTATGAAAAAATTATTACTTCTTTTATTATTAGTTCCCTTTATTGCAAAAGCTGAAAAGTACTCGATGAGGGATTGTTTAATATTACCTGTTACTGATAGTGCAGGTAATTCGTTGGGGCTGAAAATCTATGAAGAAGTTGAATACTATTTAAAAGAAAAAGCTTGGTGTAATTATGAGTCTAATGCTGAGTTATTTGAAATTTTTTCTAAGTATCGCCAGAGTTTAAAGTTTCATTTAGAAGACCCAAATGTTCTAAGAACTGTAGCTGATAAAATGAAAGTTGGAACAATGATTCGTATTGATATTAAGTACGATGTAAATCAAGCTGCTGTTACCATGGATATTATTGGTGAAAATGGCCAAGATATTTATTTCTCTGAAACTACAATTCTAGCTGAAGTAAATGCTCCAACAGTGGTTAATACAATAAAAAACTGGTTAGAAATCTATGAGTCATCAATACCATATCATGGAAAGGTGATTGGTGTACTAGGTGATCAAATAACTTTTTCTATTCCTAAGCATATTAAATTGAAAATCGGTCAGGAAATTAGATTAAGAAGATTTGTTAAGAAAACCAGACATCCATTATTAAAAAAAGTTGTTGAGTGGGATGCTGATCTGATTGCTAGAGGGCGTATTTCTAATATAAATAATGGACAGGCGCTTGGTATTATCAAAGTCTATGAGAGAGGTGACAAGATAAACGTAGGAGATTGGGTAAAAATCGAAAAGTTTATTGCAAGAAGTGACCAATTACCAAATGAAGATAAGGTAAATAGTCTTGATAGTCAGTTTGGTAAACTAGGATTCTTTACATTATACTTTGATCTCTCTTCAAGCAGTGTTGGTACCAATACTGATTCTAACGTGAAAGTTGGTGGCTTTATATATGGAATTAGTGCTCAAGTTGAAGCTTGGATTACAAGAGAGTATTTTGTCTTGGGAGAATTTAGTCGAAGGTTAGGAACTTTAAAAGAAGAAAGTGGTTCACCAAACTTGAGTTCTGTTGATTATACTAATGGTGTACTTAGAGTCGGTGGTGGTTATAAACATTTACCACTCGGGTTTTTCTTTGGGCCTCAAATTGATCTTTATGGTGGCTATGCGGTTTATTCATATAATGTTGAAGAGTCTGAAACTGATGGCTTTGGTTCAAATTCAATCTCTGGATTTTTTCTAGGTGTTGGTGGAAACATGCCATTACAAAGAGGAATAAGGCTTTTTGGAAGTGCTGAGTACATGCCATTTCCTAGTTTTGAAGATGATGATGGAATTTATGGAAGTAATAAGTCAGCTTCATCACTGGTATTTAGAGCTGGAGTAAAGTACCAATTTAGTCCTTTGATTACAATCGATGGAGCATTCGAAGTGCAAAATAACTCAGCCAAATTTAGTAATGGAAATACATCACAAGTAAGTTATAAAGATAGTATTTTTAGACTTGGTGGTTCGTTCATATTCTAGGACACATATATGCAAGAAATTTTAAATAACATCTCTGGTTTTTTATGGGGAACACCTCTCCTTGTTTTTTTATTAGTCGCAAATATTATTTTAATCTATTACTCAAAATTATTACCACTTAATGGATTTGTTCACGCATTTAAACTAGTTTTTAAAAAAGAAGAAGATGAAAAAACTGAAGGTCAGTTAACTCATTTCGAAGCATTATCAAATGCCCTGGCGGCAACAATAGGAATGGGTAATATTGCTGGGGTTGCAGTTGCGATTCACCAAGGTGGAGCTGGTGCTATCTTTTGGATGTGGGTTTCAGCATTAATTGGAATGAATACTAAGTTTTTTGAATGCACCCTTGCTGTACTTTATCGTGGAAAAGATTATCAGGGTGAAGTTCAAGGTGGACCAATG
>CAJXHA010000109.1 GCA_913053615.1 uncultured Bacteriovoracaceae bacterium
TCAGCACCAAAGATGAAGTGTTCTTTTTCACTTCTAAAGATTAGACCTTTAGCACTGCCGGCATCTTTAGTTGCCTTGATCGCAGCAGGAAATTCATCCATCATTAGATTACCAATGACATTGGCACTTCCCTCTTTAATGTTGAAAATAAAGTGAATGATATCATTCTCTTTTTGGACTTGAATTGATTTACCATCATATAGCATGACGTGCTCCTTTTTGGCTTAAATAAAACAAGCTTATTGTCTGTCTGAATCGTAAAAATTGCAACTGACAACGCTTCATTGCAATTGATATCTAGCATTAATTTAAGACTATTCTTGTTGCATAAAAATTCATGTCTTACTCGCTGTGTCTTTATTGTCTATAAATGTTCGAATTGGTATAAAGATGCCCCAAGGAGTTTTTATGAATGAAATGCAAGTTGAACTGATTAACTCAATCAAGAAATTTTGTGCTCAAAATATTGAACCACATATGGAACATGATGATAGAGATGAAAAATTTCGCATGGAAATTTTTAATCAATTAGGAGAACTAGGTTTAACCGGTATTACCCTACCAGAAGAGTACGGTGGTCTTGGTCTTAGTTACGTTGATTTATGCTTGGCCTTAGAAGAGATCGCAAAATCAAGTGTCTCTTATGCTGTGACGGTAAGTGTTTCAACAATGGTTCAATCCATTTTAAATATGTATGGTAATGAAGATCAAAAGAAAAAATATCTACCTGCTTTAACTAGTGGAGAAGAAATCGGTGCCTTTTGTTTAAGTGAATCTCACTCAGGAAGTGATGCAAGCGCTTTGAAAACCACTGCTCGTAAAACTGATGGTGGTTATATCCTTAATGGTTCAAAAATGTGGATCACAAGTGGTGGAGTTGCTAAAACTTATATTGTCATGGCCAGAACAGGGGACGAAGGTGCAAAAGGAATCAGTGCATTTATAGTCCGTGATGGTATGGAAGGTTTTGAGTACGGTAAAAAAGAAAAGAAGATGGGATGGCGCTCTAGTCCAACTCGTGAATTAGTTTTTAATAATTGTTTTGTTCCTGCTGAAAATCTTTTAGCTCAGGAAGGTAAAGGATTTACTATTGCCATGAGTGCACTTGATAGAGGTCGTATTACGATTGGAGCTGTTGCAGTAGGACTTTCTCAAAGAGCATTAGATGAAGCTGTTAAATATTCTTTAGAGAGAAATCAATTTAAACAAGCAATTTTTGAATTTCAAGGTCTACAATGGATGATGGCCGACATGGCAACTGAAGTTGAAGCTTCACGCTTACTTACCTATCAAGCAGCAAAAGAATTTGATGCTGGAAAAAATAATGTAAAACTGGCAAGTATGGCAAAGATGAAAGCAACAGATACGGCAATGAAGGTAACGACTGATGCAGTTCAAATTCACGGTGGTGTTGGTTATACCTCTGAATACCCTGTGGAAAGATTTATGCGTGATGCAAAGGTCTTACAAATCGTTGAAGGAACAAACCAAGTTCAAAAAATTGTTATCGCTAGAGAGTTAAGAAAACATTACCAATAGGATTTTATGAAAGTTACAATAAATACCAACGCAGATACAAATCACAAGTCTTTTAATGCAGAAACACTTCAATTAATGCATCAACGCTTTAATGCAGTAATCGCCAGAGAAGAGATTGGATTCTTTCATTTAAGTTCTGCTGATCGCCACCTTGAAGAATGCCAAAGTATTTATGATAAATTTCAAACAAAGAAATACTTTGTACAAATTGGAATTGGTGGAAGTGCTCTTGGACCTCAAATGTTAGTAGATGCACTCGGTGATCAATCAAAGTGCGAAATCCTATTTATGGATAATACTGATGCTGAATACATCTATGATGTACTTGGTAAAATAAAGTCTCCAAAAGACTCTCTATTTTATGTGGTATCCAAATCCGGTGGTACTGCGGAGACGGTTGCTAACTTTGCTATTGCTAAAAATTTTCTACTAGAAAATGGTATCAGTGAGAAAGACTTAAACCAATACTTCGTCTTTTGCACAGACAATGATAAAGGTCATTTGCGTGAGCTCGCTAATAATGAAAACTATGCAACTCTTGAGGTACCTAGTGATCTTGGCGGACGATTCTCAGTGCTCTCACCTGTAGGTATACTTCCAGCTCTATTTGCCCAAATAAATTGTGAAGAACTAATCAGAGGTGCAAAAGAATTAGCAGCTGAAATTGCAAATGCTGGCCAAGCTCATGACCTATTTAATTTAGGGGCGCATATAAATTATCTTATGAGTGAATGTAAGCCATCTGTTAACCAAACTGTACTCATGCCCTATTCATCAAAATTAAAAAACCTAAGCCATTGGTTTGTTCAATTATGGGGAGAGAGTCTTGGTAAATATTCTCAAAAGTCTAGTTCTCATGTAGGACTAACACCTATTCCAGCTTATGGAGCAACTGACCAACACTCTCAGATGCAATTATTTATGGAAGGTCCAAACGATAAAGTTTTGATAATTTTAGAAGTAGAGAAAAGAAATCAAGATTATCCTTTGGCAGCAAATATAAATATGCAACCAGCGAAAGAGCTATCAAAGTATTCTCTAAATCAACTTATCAAGGCCCAAATTGATGGTACCCTCAAAGCACTTAATGAAAGAGAACGCAATGTGGTTCACATTAAAATTGCTGAAAATAACCCATTAGCAATGGGTCAACTAATCATGTACTTTGAATGCTTGACTGCATTAATGGGAGAATACTTAGATATTAACGCCTTCGATCAACCTGGTGTTGAATTAGGCAAAAAATTTGCTTATGAATATCTAAAAAATTTGGCATAATAAGCCGATAAATAGTTTATAATCTTAAACACATAAATGGGGTTCTCTGATGAGCGATGATAATGCAACTCTTGTTATAACAGATATAAAAGCTGCTCTTGCCGCTGCTGATAAAGAAGCAGAAAGTAAGCCAGCATGTTTTTTAGTTGTTGGTGGAGAACTAAATGGAACTATCTTTGATCTTGTTGATGGAGAAACAACAGTAGGAAGAAACCCAGATTGTACAATCCCACTTGAGTTTGGTGGTATCTCTCGTAAACATTTTAAAGTTGTGGTTGATGATAAAACTGCGACTGTTCATGATCTTGGATCAAGTAATGGTACATTTTTAAATAACCAAAAAATTGAAGCACCAATTGCCCTTAATAAAGGTGACATGGTTAAGATTGGTGAAATTGCACTTAAGTTCTTACCTAAAGGTGATACTGAAAGACTGACTTATGACAAACTTCATGAGGAAGCAAATACAGATGGTCTTACTAAGTGTTATAATAAAATGTATTTTAATAATAAATTAGACCTAGAGGTTAAAAAGTCTAAGGTGACTGGACAACCATTATCATTAATTATTTTTGATTTAGACCACTTTAAACACCTTAATGATAATTACGGACATGATGCTGGTGATTATGTTTTAAAAGAGAAAGCACAATTACTAAGAGACAATGGAATCCGCAAAGGAGATGTTTTTGCTCGTTATGGTGGAGAAGAATTTGTTGTTCTCCTACCAAATACAAATTTAAAACAAGCTTTTGAAATCGCAGAAAGATTAAGAAAACTAGTTGAAGAGCATAACTTTGTATACGACAACCAGAAACTTCCTGTAACTGCTTCTATTGGAGTTGCTGACTATAGACAAGGTGTAAATACAGGGACAGATCTTTTCAAGCGTGCTGACAGTGCCGTTTATAAGTCAAAAGAGGGTGGTAGAAATCAAGTTAGTTTTTACCGAGCTTAATGCCTACCCAAGAACGTTCTTCAATACAAATTTTACCTGAACATATAATCGATCAAATAAAAGCTGGAGAGGTCATAGAGCGCCCCTCCACCCTTTTAAAAGAATTGCTAGAAAATTCAATAGACGCAGGTGCCTCAAAAGTTTCCATTGAGATTATTAATAATGGTATGGACCTTATCGTTGTAAAAGACAATGGAAAAGGAATGAATGCAAGTGATCTTGAGCTAGCTTTCCTACGACATGCCACCTCAAAAATAGAACGCTTTGAAGATATTTATAACTTACACTCTTACGGCTTTAGAGGAGAAGCTCTCGCATCCATGGCCAGTGTAAGTAAAATAACATGTATCTCAAATCAAAAGAACTCTCCTCTTTGTACGATTAAAATCAATGGTGCCGAAGTCGAATCACTTGATAAGGATCAAAAGAAAAATCCCGTATCAAAGACTGAGATTTTCATAAAAGATCTTTTTTACAATACACCTGCACGTTTAAAATTTGTTAAGTCAAAAACAGCAGAAAAAAACCAACTACAAAAAATCATTAATGCCTTTTTATTAACTCACCCTCAGATTGAATTTGTCGTTAAATGGGATGATAAGGCCAAGAGAATATTTAAAGCATGTGAGCACTTACAAAGAATCGTTGATGTAACACAAAAAAACTTTCAAAAACTTAATTATCAAGAATTAAGTGCAAGTTATGACGATATAAATGTTAAATTATTTTTAAGCATGGAATCTAGTCGCGGTGCTGCTGGAAAGTATCAGTATATTTTTATTAATAATAGAGTTGTTCAAAATATTCAAATTCATAAAATTATAACTAATTGTGCTGGTCCGCTCTGGGGAGAGGGTATGAGTGGACATTATACACTCTTTATTGACCTCCCTAGTGACCAAATCGATGTTAATGTTCACCCTAATAAAACAGTTATCAAGTTTTTTGAATCACATAAAGTTTTCTCTCTCATTTCATCCACGATAAAAAACCATTATAAGAAAAGTTACACTTCAACTAAAGAGAATGATGCTCCCCTTTTAAGTGATAATTTTCAAACAGAAATGAAAGATAAGGCACTTAACTATACTCAAAGTTCACTCGATGATAAGAAAGATCTAACGAGTTACTTCGATAGACTTGATAATAAATCTGAATTTCAAATAAATTCATTTACTGAACCAGAGGAAATTCAAACACTAATTGATTATCCTCTCATACTGATGACTAAAATGAATGAGGAATACTATCTCTTAGATAAAGCTGCTTATGCACAGAATTATATAAAGGATAGACTTTCAAAAAAAAATAGCTCAATCCCCTTACTCATTAGTCATCCAATAAAAGTTAGTAAACCTAGTGCAAAGTTAATTCAAGAGCTGAATAATTACGGATTTGAACTCGATCAAATTGAAAAAGGTTATTTAATCTTACGCTCAATTCCAGAGGCCTTAAAAGACATAAAGTATGGCGAGTATTTAGAGTTATTATTAAATTCAAAAGCAAAGAATAAGGATGATATGATTAAACTTGTTCAAGGCTTTGAATCACTAATGACTAGTAATCAAATTATAAAGAAGTTGAAGAATGATAGCTTAGCTGAGCTGCTTAAATTAAATATCATTAAGAAAATTACCCAAGAGGATCTTCTCAATGTCATCTCCTAAAATATGTATTATTTCAGGACCAACAGCCAGTGGAAAAACAGGTCTGGCCATTGAACTTGTACAAAAATACGGAGGAGAAGTTATCAACTTTGACTCCCTTCTCCTTTATAAAGAAATTAATATTGGTAGTGCCAAACCTACAATAGAAGAAATGCAAGGTGTAATTCACCACATGGTTGGGATCAACTCTATTAGCAAGCCCCTAAATGCTTCAGACTATATGAAGAGAGTTATTCCACTCATTAAAGAAATACATGCAGAGAATAAACTTATTTTTCTTGTGGGTGGAAGTGGCTTTTATCTACAAGCGGTTTTATATGGCATGTTTGACTCACAAACAACTCCACAGGAAATTTTAGATCAATCAGAAAAGCTTTATAAAGATCAAGGTATTGAAGCTTTTATACAAATCTTAAAAGAAGTAGATCCTATTTCCTATAAGCATTACCATGCAAATGATCATTATCGTATTCGTCGTGCTGTAGAACACTTCTGGCATAATCAAACACCTTTCTCAAAAGTAAGAGAGTCCATGCTAGAAGGAAGAGAAGATAATTCGAATATAAAAAAATATAATTGGGATATTTTTCACATCTACCTCGATCTTCCTAAGGATGAACACTTTAAGATTATTCAAAAAAGAACTAAGCAAATGTTAAATCTAGGGCTTATAGAGGAAGTAAAGTCACTCTTAAATAAAGGCTTTACCGGAGAAGAGAAGCCATTACAGTCAATTGGATATAAGGAATGCATTGCTCACTTAAATGGAGAGCTAAGTCTTGAAGAAATGGAAGAAAGAATAAATATTTCCACGCGTCAATTGGCCAAAGCACAAAGAACTTGGTTTAAGAAAATAAAGAAAAAAGAGTTTCATCCTCTTAAAGATAAAGCTAGAATCGATAGTGAATTTAAAATTTTTTTGAATAAAGAATAATGAGTTTAAAATGGAAATAAAAAAGAATCTAAAAGTTATTATTATTTCAGATGGTACTGGTGAAACTGCTACTGCGATGGCGAGGGCCGCTGTAAAACAATTTTCTGAAAAAGAAATTTTCTTCACTCGTTATAAGAATGTTAGAACTAAAGACCATATCGATGCAATCTTTCAAGAAGCAGCACTACATCATGATATGGTTGTCTACACTATTGTTTCTGCAGAATTACGTAATTATGTAAAAGAATTAAGTCGCACAGAGAAAGTGAGATCAGTTGATTTACTTGGACCATTACTCACTAAGATTGCAAATATTTTTGAGATGGAGCCTGACTATCAACCAGGTCTTCTTCACCAAGTTAATGATGAGTACTTTGAAAAAGTAGCTGCCGTTGAATTCACATTAAACCATGATGATGGAAGAAATCTTAATTCCCTTGAAGAGGCAGATGTCGTTTTAGTAGGTATATCTAGAACTTCAAAGACACCACTTTCAATTTATCTTTCACTGGAAGGGTTAAAGGTTGTTAATGTACCTCTTGTACGTGAAGTTAATATTCCAGAAAAGTTATTCGAAATTGATCAAAGAAAAATATTTGGACTTACTATTGATCCAGATGCCCTCCATGAAATTCGTAAGAATCGTCTAACCAGACTTGGGGTTGAAAGCAATGGTGAATATGCAGATATTAACAAGGTTAATGAAGAAGTTGAGTGGGCAAATGACTTCTTTGCTCAAAATAAAAGATGGCCAGTTTTTAATGTTACTGGCAAGGCCCTAGAAGAAACCGCTGCAGAAATTATAAAAATGGTTAATATGCGTAAAGCAAATCGGTTTAAAGTAAAAAAGAGATTTGAACGTAAGGATAAGAAGTAGAAGTTCTCCTTATTTTAAGAAGAACTTCTTATTTTCTTTAATATCAATTTGTACTTTTCTTTCTGTACCTAATAGTGAATTTTCAATCTTAGCATCATAGACACCAGCTGGAATTCTCATATTCTTAATTGGTAGATCTTGTTTTAAAGTCTCACCATCAATATTAATCACGAGACGAGAACCAGAAGTAAAATTATTCGATGAATAAAGAATACCGACCGCTTCTCTTTCTAGCGTTGGAATTGACATATTGATTGTATCATTTTCAATTGTTAAATAAGGTTCTTGTTCAAATTCATGCTTTGAATAACCATTTTTTCTTACAACGATATTAAGCTTTTTATTAAGAGCAACTTTTGCTTCTACCCCATCTAGCTTTACCTGTTGTCCATTAATATAAATCCTCATATCAGGATCATAATTTTGAAAACGAACAGTTCCATTACTAACAACTGTTCTCTTCACTTGATTTACATCTACATCTTTTTGATTATTCTGAGCTACATTACGAGCCGGTTGAGCTTTCCCAAACATACCTGGAAAATCAATACCCGTTATATTTTTCATCATATCTGCTTGCCAGTATACAAAAACCGCAAAAGCCGCAACTGCTGCTGCAACAACGGCCTTATTATTTCCACCATTGTCTTTAGCTACTTGAGACTTTTTAGAAACTGAGCGTGTCGTTGTTCCTGCTGATTTTTTTCTTCTCACTCGAGTTGTTCTAGTACCTGCACCTGATGCTGTTCCAGCAGCGGCACCTGAGCGCTTAACTTTTCTTCTCGTTGTTCCAACACCACTACTCGTTTTTGATACTTTCTTGCTGACTTTTCTCTTGGTTGTATTACCACCAAGTCCAGCTCCACCAAGGTTTCCACCAATTGTTCCACCTTTAGTATCTAACTCCAACCCTAGTCCCATTGAAGCATCATCATCAGAAGCGGATTCATCATCTAGACCAAAGTCAAGTTCAATTTTCTTAGTACGGCCACCACCACCTTCAAGTTGTGGACCATCTGTACTTGCACTTCCACTAGAGTTCCCTCCAGTACCACCTTCCATATCCTTCTTAAGATCATCAAGGTATGGCTTAATATCAATAGATCCATACTCAACAAACTTTTCCTTATCACTAGCAATTTCTTCTTTAAATAATTGCTTGGCAAAATAACCAAGGTCAGTTGCATTAAAGTCAGGGTAATTAGAATAAAGAAACTTAACCAAGGCACGGTTAAATTTATCCATATTTTCAAAACGCTGATTTCTATCTTTTGCCAAGGACTTAAGAACAATCTGATCTAATTCCTTAGGAACATTTGGATTGATCGAACTTGGTGCAGGAATTTTACATGCTTGAATCTGCTTTAAAACAGCGAGGTCATTACTTGCTTGAAATAATTTTCTTGAACACAGTAACTCCCAAAGAGTAATACCAACAGCGAATTGGTCATATCTATGATCTAATTGTAATCCATCTAGATACTCCGGAGCCAGATAAGATAGCTTCCCCTTAATCGTCCCAGCTTGAGTTGCTTCACTATTTGAATCTGCTTTAGCAATACCAAAGTCGATAACTTTAATAGAGCCATCATAAGTTAACATAATATTATGCGGAGAAATATCCCTATGAATAATATTAAAAGGTTTGTTGGTTAACTTATCTGTAAAAGTATGTGCATAGTGTAATGCTTGGCAAATTTGTGAGGTAATATAAGTTGAGATCTCAACAGGAAAAACAAAATTCTTTTCCTTTAAACGATCAAGATATTGTTTCAAGTTAGCACCATCTACGTACTCCATAGCAGTGTATAATTGCTCATTCACTAAACCATAGTCATACATTTGTGCGATGTTTGGGTGTAATAAACCAAAGGTTACCTTTAACTCATCCTCAAACATTTGTACAAAAGAAGGATCTTTTGAGAACTGTGGTTGCACCATCTTGATGGCCACAATTTTATTTGCTTGCTCACCTAAAAATCGAGCTCGACAAATTTTTGCCATCCCACCATCAACTAAGTGATCGAGAATTAGATACTTTCCAAATCGTTCGAATTTCTTATCGCTCATAATAAACCTCAATAACTTATCGGTTTATTTGGTAGATTCTTTATACATTTTTATACTTAATTAAACTAAACAGGAATACGTTATTTCAGGATGTTAACTCTGCGATAACCAGGCATTGTCATATGTATTTTCCTAGTCTTAACACCAGATCGATTACAATAACCATAAACTTTATGATCAGTAAGAATCCACTCATCAAAAGCGTAATGTTGTCTCAAATAGTATGCAAAGTTTTGAATGGTAATTTCTTGTAATCCAGTTTTGATGATTTGATCGCGCATATAACTAATAGGCACTGCTCTGATTGCATTCATATCTTTATAAAAAAGAGCCACAAAAACTTCAGTACAATTATCAAGAATTGACTTTTGATCCCCCATCCACTGATAAAATGGAGAGGTTTTATCCAGTTTAGTAATAATCATATCGTGATTAAGCTTGGCACCTTCATAAAAAGAAGTTCGCTTAAAAATGAGAGTATCATCCCATTTTTGATCTTCGTAAATACCACCCTTAAGCCTTACTAGCATTTTGTCAGTACGATTATGTCCTCGATATGAGGAACAAGCACAAAGGGTTAAAAGTGTTAAAATTAAAGTTATTATTTTCATCATTTACCTAAATATTCTACTATTTCTTCATATACTTGTCTTCTAGAAGTTTCATTGAATAGGTCATGTTTTGCATCAGGATACTTTAACATTTTGACCAAATCCTTCTCAATCCCACTAATAAAGAGCTCTGTGCTGCTTGCATTCACCACAGTATCTTTACCCGAGAGTAAAAATAAAATGGGATGTTTTAAATAATATGAGTAAGACATTATCTTATCCGACGCTTTTAATATGCTATTAATCATTCCAAAGGTCATAAAGTTTGAGTTTAAATGATCACCATCAAAATCCATAGCTCTTTGCACATCTGATGTTAAATCTTTCCCCGAATAAAGTGAGGGAAAACGTGTCTTACTTAAATTATTTGAAAGTTCATTTACTATGGTTTT
>CAJXHA010000110.1 GCA_913053615.1 uncultured Bacteriovoracaceae bacterium
TTAAGTATATCCGCTATATCTCTAATAGAGACTTTAAGAACTTTGATAAGGACCAGCTCACAGGCCCTAAGAGAAAAGTAAAAATGTCTGATCTTGAAGACATTATTGAAGAATTACCCTAGTGTAAAAATTCTATTCAATACCAATTTTTTTACAGAATAATCACTCTAAGTGGCTAATATTACAGTTTGTATCTGGCATGGGACTTGCTCTATATATACCCAAGAGAGGGAGATATTATGAGATTTTTATTACTGCTTTGTTTAAGCTTTTCAAGTGTTTTCGCACAATCTTTAAAAGAGCAACTGACATCTGCTGAATATTTAAATGCTAATGGTGGTGCTTACATTCCTACAAGTGGGCCCAACACTACTAAAAGTGTCAAACTTGATAATCATTTCTGTGAAGAGGCGGCTGAATTAAGAAGAGATTTATGGGATCTACCAGAGGAAGAAAGACTTCAAAGAGTTCAAGTTATTCTAAGATTAGAAAGTGCTTGTAGTGTTCGTGTAAGAGAACAAAATGGTAAGGTTGCAGGATTTGAATTTGAAAATGATTCAAAAAATGCTGTAAACCCTAGAACTGCTGAGCACGGTTCATCTCGATCATTTTATTTTGAATTTGATCAGAGAAATAAAAGAGATATTAATCTTAATATAACTGAGAATAGCGGACTTACTGGAAAATTAAGTCATGATCTCTTAGAAACTAAAATACTCTTTGTACCAAGAAGGGTTGTTCCTTATATCGATATGAATCACGATCAAGTAAACTGTGCTCATAAAGTTATTCTTCCAACTAATGAATACATTTTATTTGATGCAATTACTAAAGAGATTATTGGTGGGGTGTTAGAAGAAGCACCGATGGATATGACTGAAAGTAGACATCAGCGTGAGTTTGCTGGAATTTCTTATACTGGAAATGGAATCATGATTAGAGCAGATAGAAGAGCTGGAACTCCAGAGCATACTTACAATGTTTCTTATAATGTGAATGAGAAAATACGTGATGCAGTAATTACTCATAAGGGTAAGGAATGTATAGTCAATAAGAATATGATTTGGGAAAACACAGACAATCCTGATACAACGGCATTTTTTAAATATGCGTCAGATCAAGAGTTTCTAGACACTGTAATTAATCCAATTTGTGGTTGGAATCTCATGATGGATGATATAATTTAATTCCCATGAAATATAAATTTGAAATTGATAATAGTGCGTTAAATGGTTTCGAAATCCCGGCAGAACCGGGATTTGGAACTGTTAAGGCTCCACTGATGCTTAGTGCAGACTTAACTAAGTCTCAACCAACTCCAGAAGTGGTTCATATAAATAAGACTGAAAATTTAAGCTTAGATCCATTTTGCTCAACACTCCATTATGGCCAATCTATTTTTGAAGGAATGAAAGCATACCGAACGACAAAAGGTGAAGCTGTTGTTTTTCGTGCTCGCGAAGGTATGGCCAGATTTGCTCGCAGTGCTGAGCTTATGAAAATGCTAGATCTAGATGTGGATTTTCTTTTTGATTGTCTTATGACTTATTTACGTGAAGTTAAAGATTGTATTCCAACAACACCAGGACATGCACTTTATCTTAGGCCATTACTTTTTGCTAATGATCCTATGATTAAAGTTAAGTCAGGTGATATGTATAAGTTTTTAATTATGAGTTCTCCGGTTGGAGATTATTTTGCGACTGCAAAGTCAAAGACGAAAGTACTTGTAAGTGATCAGTATGTAAGAGCACTACCGGGTGGAACTGGGGAAGCTAAAACAGCTGCAAACTATGCTCAGAGTTTACCGGCTTTAAACTATGCTCAGTCTCTTGGCTACCAACAAGTTATTTATGTAGATGCTATGACTCGTCTTTTTATAGAAGAACTTGGTGGCATGAATTTCTTTTGGGTTGAAGATGGAGTGCTTTGTACGCCACCTTTAACAGGAACTATCCTGCATGGAATTACTCGTAAGACAATTCTTGAAATCGCAAATGACATTGGAATAGAAACAAGTGAAAGAAAAATTGCAGTTAAGGAATTAAGAGATAAAGTACAAAGCGGAAAAATCTCAGAAGTTTTTGCAAGTGGAACTGCAGCGGTAATGAATCCTCTTGATGAGATTGGAATTCAAGTTGATGGTGAAGAAATAACAACTCTTAGCTTTGATGAATTTCCTATGATGGATCGTCTAAAGACCATTTTATTAGCAACCCAAAGAGGTGAGAGTGAGTTTTCAGATCGTTATTTAACTAAGATTTAAGCTTACTAAAATTAATTCAATAATTCTAAATACTTACTATAAATATAAGCCTTGTAATTCCTACAGGGCTTTTTTTTAATCCACTGACTTCATTAACGCACTTTGGTAGAAGTAGTTTATGAAAGATAATGAGCAATTACCATTAACAGCTTGGTTACCAACAACCATGAAAGAAGCTAGAAAGCGTGGTTGGGACGAATTAGATGTTATTATCATCAGTGGTGATGCTTATGTTGATCATCCAGCTTTTGGTAACGCTGTCATTGGGCGTATTATAGAATCAATGGGGCTTAGAGTGGCCATTGTTGCTCAGCCTAATTGGCAAGATGATTTAAGAGATTTTAAAAAATTTGGAAAGCCTCGACTCTTTTTTGGTGTGAGTGCTGGAAATATGGATAGCATGGTGAATAAGTATACAGCGGGTAAAAGACTACGCTCAAGTGATGCTTATACTCCTGGTGGTGAAACAAATCATCGTCCAGATTACGCTAGTATTGTTTACTCAAAAATATTAAAAGAACTTTATCCAGATACTCCAGTAGTGCTTGGAGGTGTAGAGGCCTCACTTCGACGTGTGACTCATTATGATTATTGGCAAGACAAACTTATGCCTAATATCCTTACTCAAAGTGGTGCGGATATGCTTATTTATGGAATGGGTGAACAGCCATTAAGAGATATTTTAAAGCTCTTAAAGAAAGGTGTACCTTTTGAAAATCTAAAAACTATTAAACAAGTTGCCTTTTTATCTGAAGAAGGACTTCCTAAAAATAAGAATTGGAAAAGCTTTGAATTAAATAGTCATGAAAAATGTCTGATGGATAAGAAGGCCTATGCCAAGAATTTTCGCTTTATTGAAACAGAGTCAAATAAACAAAATGCAAGAAGACTTTATCAAAAGGTTGGAGATAAAACGTTAGTGATCAATCCTCCTTATAAGGTTATGACTGAAAAAGAAGTAGATGCTTCATTTGATTTACCATTTACCAGATTGCCTCACCCTAAGTATAAAAAACGAGGGGATATTTCAGCATTTGAAATGATTAAGTTCTCTGTGAATATGCACCGTGGGTGTTTTGGTGGTTGTAGCTTCTGTACTATATCTGCCCATCAAGGCAAGCTAATTGCTTCTCGTTCAAAGAAATCTATTTTAAAAGAAGTGGAACATATTACACGAATGCCAGACTTTAAAGGCTATCTAAGTGATCTTGGTGGACCAAGTGCAAATATGTATCAAATGAAAGGTATTGATCAGGAGATGTGTGATAATTGCTCACTTCCAAGTTGTGTACACCCGACTATTTGCTCTAATCTTGATACTGATCCTTCAAAGATGATCGAAATTTATCGTGAAGTTAGTGCTATGGAAAAAGTTAAAAAGGCACATGTAAGCTCTGGTCTTCGTTATGATTTAATGTTTGATCCAAAATCGACTCATCCTAAAAAGGATGCAGAATATGTTGAACAATTAGTTAGTCATCATGTTTCAGGACGCCTTAAAGTTGCTCCGGAGCACACTGAAGATCACGTGCTAGATATGATGAGAAAACCTTCTTTTAAATATTTTTCTCACTTTAAAAAACGATTTGAAGAGATTTGTGAAAAAAATAATTTAAAACAAGAAATAATTCCGTACTTTATTTCATCTCACCCCGGTTGTGAGGGTAAAGATATGGCAGCACTTGCAGCTAAAACAAAAGAGCTGGGATATAAGCTTGAACAAGTACAAGACTTTACTCCGACTCCTATGACAGTTGCGACAGTTATTTATTATTCTGGACTCCATCCATACACTTTAAAGCCTGTGAAAACTGCAATAAGCTATGATGAAAAGTCGAAGCAAAGAAAGTTCTTCTTCTGGTATAAAGAAGAAAATAAGAACTTTATTAAGAATAGTTTGGCAAAAATGAAGCGAATGGATCTTTCTAAACAATTATTTGGACAATAATTCAATATACTTAAGAGACCTTGACATTGAAATATATGATACCATCTTCTGTAGATGGAATTGATATTAAAATTTAAAGAAAATTTTCTAACAAAAACTCATTATAAGTCTGGTCTTGTAGCCGCACTTTTTGTCATCGCACTATGTACCGTTCTTAGTAATCTTTATTGGAATCACTTTGATTTTACACATTATCTTTATGCCAATTTTGAATTAGTCCAAAGTGGTGAAGTGTGGCGTATATTTACAACTTCTTTTTTGCATGGAGATATAGAACATCTTCTCTCTAACTCTTTAATGCTCTTTATACTCACGTATTTTGTCACAAGCTTCTTTGGAACTTTTTACTCTATAGTGATTCCTTTTTTTATGGGAGCTCTCATAAATTACGTTACACTTGCATACTATGGGGGAGAGACAGTTTTAGTTGGAGCATCTGGAATTGTTTATTACCTTTGGGGCTTTTGGCTTGTTATGTATTTCTTTATTCAAAGACAAATGTCTTTGTGGACGAGAATCCTAAGAGTGGGTGCCGTTTTTTTAATATTACTGGTTCCAACAAAGTTTGAACCAAGCACTAGTTACTTTGCCCATTACTTTGGCTTTGCTCTTGGTTTTGTCTTTGGCCTGATCATATATTATTTAAAAAGAAATTATCTTAAGAGCTTCACACGTTTTGAGTATAAAATTAAAACGCCAGTTGATGTTGATTATGATTATGGTGATCCACAAAAGGATTATGAAAAGTATTTCTAAAAAAAAAGCCCCCAATGAAATTGGAGGCCCTTTAATTATTATATTTTAGTGATAATTATTTTAGCTCTTTAACGGCCTTATTAATTGCAGCTTTAAAACCTTTGAAGTTTTTCTGATAATCTTCAACAGTTAAAGCATAATCAATTTCTGGTTTAACACCTAGATTTTCAATTGGCGTATTATCAACTCTATCTGCTAATGAACCAGTATATCTAAAACCACCAATACCTAATTGATTTGAGAGCTCTACTCCTAGAACATATCCACCAGCACCAGCAGTTCTTACACCCATGATTGTGGCACGTTTATTATCCTGCATAATTGCTGGAAAAAAGTCACCACCAGAGAAATCAAGCTCGTTTACTAAAAGTAAAATTGGCTTAGTATATTGTACTGTTGGATGTGGATTAATTTTATCAACACCATATAAGTGGTATGGACTTGTTAGCTTTTTACCAGCATTCCACTCATCAATTTTAAATTGATAGTAAGATTTCATAAATTCTAAGAAGTTCATGCTTAGTGGGTAACCGCTTACAGTTTCACCACCAAATGCTTTTTGTAGCTCTTCAAGGTTCTTTACTTTCTCTAGGTCTTTTAAAGACTTATAAGAATCTACAATATCCTCTTGATTGATTGCCATATAGTGCTTTGGTGCGGCCATAGGTCTATCACTTAATAGACTTACAAGAGAGTATAGATAAAATACAGATCCACCAGGGTTATTTAGTTGATCAATAACAAGTTTGTCTGTGGTTGTTTGCATCTTTTTGATAATATCAATAAATTGCTTAGTTTCTTTCTCACCAGCTCCATAACTCTTAATTCTTACATAACCAATAAGTTCCTTGTCTTCATTAAGATAGATATAAGCATCATAATGATTCTCTTTATCACTTTCCCAGATCTTTGTTCCTAAAGCCGGTAAGAATGATGTACGAGCACCAATTGCAAAATTATTTGCAGCATTTTGATCAGCTGCGAAGTCCATTGCAATTTGTGAAGTCATCTCAAGTTCAACTCTTTCTTTTAAGCTCTTTGAATCTGACTTATTATTATTTCTTAATACTAATTCTTTTTCATATTCCCAAATTAACTGAATTGATTTCTCTTTTCCATCTTTTAGAAATGTAAGCGTAATTGGACCACTTGGAACAGTATCTGCTTTAGCAGCTCTTCTTGATGTTAGTGACATCTCAGCAAGTGCCTGATCTGTTTCTTCTGTATTGCCACCAAGTGTTGCTTTGATAGACTTAACAATTTCATCAGCTTTTTTATCATTCATTGTTAAAAGCTCATCTCCAACTTCAAATGGAAAAGCTTCTTTAGAAAGTTTCTCTCTATCGATATAAACAATAAAGTATCTACCCTCAGTTCCTCTTACCATGAATGGAAGAGATGCTTTTTCTGTTGCATGAAAACGAACAGATACGTGAAAGTCTTTCATTGATAAAATAAGATCACTAACAATCTTGTGATATTCTGAAATTGTTATGTTCTCTTTTGCTAATACTCTAGCTTTTGCTTTGTCTACTTCTGCTGAAAGAGTCCAATTTGAGAATTCTTTTTTCCATAGAGCAGGTGCGTACATTGAGTCGTAAACACTTGCCATGGCATCTATATAAGTAACCATTTTCTTTTGTAATTCTGTTGCGGCATTTGCACTGAATGAAGCAAGTAGCAGCAATGTAATTAATGATTTTGTGAGCATATTTTCTCCTTGTGATTTTAATATGAGCTTCTTATCAATTCAGTCAGGCTCTGCCAATAAATGTTAGAAATCATTAGGTGAAATCTAACTTAATAGGCAGTTATCTCATTGTTTTTAGATGTGCTGCTAAGCGTAGTAAACTCTAACTTTGCTCATTGTTTATATATAACTATGATAGATATATGATTAAAATTCTTTGTACTAATATACGCTTTGATAATCCTGCTGATGCTGAAAATGCATGGCCTAATCGTAAAAATCTTCTCGCTAATAAGATAAGATCTTTATCACCAAGTATTTTTGGGACCCAAGAGGGCAGAGAGCCACAATTAAGAGAGCTTGAAGATTTAGTAGATCATAATATTAGTGACATTAATCGCGAATGGATTGAAGAAAGAATGTACCCATGTCTCTTTAGTCTCGAGACTCCAATAGAGTCTGGTGATATTTGGCTATCAGATACTCCTAATGTGCCAGGTTCTAAGTCTTTTGATTCCATGTTCCCAAGACTTGCTACTTGGGGGCTTTTTAAAAATTATATGCTTTGTAATGTGCATCTTGATCACGATAAAGAATCAACCAGATTGCAACAGGCAAAGGTACTAATTAATGAAATTTTAAAAATTAAAAGAGAAAATACACCCCTTATACTGATGGGAGACTTTAATACTCATCCAGAGAGTGAAGTGTATGAAACCTTAATTAGAAATTTAGACCTAGAAGATCCTTGGAAAAAACTCGGTGTAAAAGAAGAAAGTAGTTTTCACCTCTTTCAAGGAAGTAATCCTGATGGATATCGCATAGATTGGATTTTACATACTAGAGAATTCTCAGCAAAATCTATAAAACTCATTAAAGATCACCAAGGTGATGTTTATCTCTCAGATCACTTTCCTGTTTATTGTGAGCTAGAATTAAAATAGTTTTCTAGGTACTTTAATTTACCAGGGCAGTTTGCATTAAAATAACAAAGTTGGTGTTCATAAATAACTTTGTCTTCCTTAACGATAGTAAGTTTAAAAGGCTTCTTCATAAGGACACTATGAGCATAAGTTACAAAACTCTCGGCCCAATCATCCCCAGTGTTCATTACACCATAAAGGGTAGGGATATTTGTTAAGCTTAAAAAATTATAAATGGGTATCATTTCGCTATTGTCTAAGCGTTCGCCGTAATAATAATTCAATGTCTTATATGGCCGATATTTAGGAGCAACTCTTTGAAATTGGCTTATTAACTCTTTATCCTTTAAGCTCCAGCTAAGAGCAGTAAAAGGATATTTGGAAAGATCGAGTTGATCATCCTCACGATCCCAGGCAGGGTGAATATCAGTATTAATTGCAACCACATGGCCAAGTTCATGTAAAAGAATATATTGAATAGCATTCTTTATATTATCATTTTCATTATTTTCAATTTTTAAACTAACTTTTAATTCACCCTCAGTAAAAGGTGTGTTCTCTTTCCATGATGCCCATTGATTTGCAGATCGCTTGGCCAAAACCTCTGCATCGAGAATAATGAAGGCACCCTTGATATTTCCATCACTATCTTTTGCCATGTCAGTAAAACCAGTTGAGCCAAGATCATCAAGTAAGAAGATACCAATTAGTTTAGAGCTAAATTTACTTTTAATCACATTTGGTAATTCATCAAGTGCTCTTTGTGTAAGTGGAGCGATCTTATCAAAGTACTTACTCTTATAAGCACGATTAGGTATATCAATTTTTCGATTATCTAAATTAACAAAATCAATTAATTCCTTGGGTGCATGAAAGACTTTATCACTCACAGGTTTATCAAGATAATTTGAATAAAAATCAATATGCCTAGCTCTGTGATTTAATACTTTTTTCTTTAAGCATGCCTTGTCTTGATCATTACAATCACTAGTGCATGAATTTAGCACCAGTGAGAGTAATAAAAGAGTGTTAAAGTATATTATAGAAGTTTTACTTATCAATTGATCCCATCACTCTTTGCATAAAGTTATTAAGAGCATCTTTTTGACTTTGTCCTTCACGCATAAGTTTTTTTACCTCAAGAGCACCAGACATATTGGAGAGGAGTTCACCAATTACTTCTAATTCCTCATCCTTTATGCCTTTGGCTTCAATTAGGTTCTCAAGAACTTCTTGAGCCTCAATGATATAGTCTTCATCATTATTTTCAATAAATTCACTTAAATGTTTAATGATAGGTAATCTCACGCAAGATCTCCTAAGATTTCCTTAATGGCATTTTCATTACTAGATGTTTTTTGCTTAATTAATTCTCCGCCTTTAAAACCTGCAAAAGTTGGAAGATTTTCTATCTTTGCAAGGCTTCTACTTTCTGGAAACTTTTCTGCATCAACATAGTAAAACTTAACTCCTTCAGTTTCATCTGAAAGTTTTTTGAATTTAGGCTTCACAACACGACACATCCCACACCAGCTGGCACCAAACTGAACAATTACTTTGTCATTATTTGCAATAATCTCTTTTAAATTGTCTTGTGCTAATTCTTCCATTTTATCTCCTTGGTCATTATTAAATCTAACTACATTATGGCAAAAAATGATGAGATTTTTAAATATTAAAAATTTATAAGGCCATAATTATTTTTTATTAAAATATCTCTTATATTGTGGATTACGAGTTAAGAATTGAAAATACATAGGAAAATATAAAATCAAATCTAAGAAAAAATTAAGGCTTTGGTATTCAATTTCATCTGAAATAATACAAGTTTTTTCATCTAATTTAATGATTCTGTGGCAATGGTGCCATTTCTTAAATGGAAAGGGTAAGGTGGTGCCAATATCGATAAAACCAATATCATGAGGGCTCTCAAAATTATCGATAATTTTGCTGGTCCAAGCTTGCTTTAGGGGACCGACCTCCAACTTTACAAGGTCACCTTTTTGACAACCATCAAACTGAATGACATTAAGTGGCATAAGTGGTGGTTTGAGTGCTTTAAATAGCTCAATGTCAAAAGCTTTGAATACATCCAAATAATTCTTATTAATTTGTGTCTGGATCACGAATTTCATAATAATACTTTAGCAAATTCTAATAAAGACTGAAATTACTCTTTAAGTTCATAGATAATGTCTAATATAAGGTTAACCTTTTAAGAATTCTTTGCTATATTTGCCCCATGATAAATGTAAGTAATGTCGCTTTAAGCTTTGGCGGACAAAAGCTATTTGAAGATGTAAATATTAAGTTTTCAGGTCCACAGTGTTACGGACTTATTGGTGCTAATGGTGCTGGGAAATCAACTTTTTTAAAGTTGCTCTCTGGTGAACTAGAACCACAGGCCGGAAATATAAGTTTAGAACCTGGCAAAAGACTTTCAATTTTAAAGCAAAACCACTTTGCGTATGAAGATCAAGTTGTTTTACAAGTGGTTCTTATGGGAAATGATTCTCTTTATAAAATTATGAAAGAGAAAGACGAGCTCTATGCCAAAGAGGACTTCTCAGATGAAGATGGTATTCGAGCTAGTGA
>CAJXHA010000111.1 GCA_913053615.1 uncultured Bacteriovoracaceae bacterium
TGAGGAAGCGAATATACTTCCCGCAATTAATTCATCAGTCCTCACAACCATTGCTATAATGATTCTTGGCTTTGTTTTAGTTTTCGCTATTGAGAAATTTGCAATTAAAAAAGATTAATTCTTACAAAAACAATTATCTTGAAAGAGATTATCAGTTTCAATACAAACGTAGCCTTCCTTATCAATACACTGTGAAATTTTATTATACATGTATTCACACTCAGGAGAGCTGATTACATTTTCTAAAACATCACCAGTAGGAGTATAGATAAAGTCGAGTTTATGAAAGAAACTCATACAATCTAGTCTAGCCGTTAAACTTGGGTCTTTTGTATTTGCCAAGTTCCAAACCGCATCAAGGTCAGAGTTAGTAATTTGATCAAATTCAGTTTCGATAGAAAACAAACTTGATGTTAACAATAGCAGGATAAGTAACATTTTTAAGTTCATGTTAAGCTTTTCGGTGCGCGTAGGGGCAAATGAAACTAATATTCCCAAATGCCGAAAATGGGCATACAATGCCTAGTAAGAACCAAAGTATTAATGAGTTTACGGGGTGTTAGCTCAGCTGGATAGAGTAGATGGCTTCGAACCATTTGGTCGGGGGTTCGAATCCCTCACGCCCCGCCATTTTAATTATGAATAAAAACGAAAACCTTTTTGATGCCACTACAAATGAGATCTATCGTCCTTGGATGAGAACAATATATTTTGTGATAGGAATTCTTATTATTTTGTTAAGTTGTATTATTCTATATATTGCACATGTAAAACATCAGTCAGTTATGGGGTATGCACTTTCTGGAATATTATTTCTAACAGGTACCTCTACAATCATTTTCACTAGAAAAGCCAGTGATAAGCTTGTTTCTTTTATGTTTAGTGGCTGGAGATCTTTATGAACTTTTACCTTTTCTTTATTCACCCACAACTTAAAGATCTTTTACTAGAAGAGCTTAAGCGTCGGCACTCAAAGCTTAGCCTGAGTTTTTCAAATAAAGAGTTTCTTTCGATGAAAGGACCTGAGGGGTATGAAGTGCACCTTGAAAAAAATCCTCTAGTCTTTGCAAAGCGTATGGGAATCTTTTTGGATAAGAGTGCTGATCCAGGTGAGTATGCTGTACGAGTTAAAGAGGGAGAGTATTGGAATTATGAACTCATTCGAACTCCTTGTGATACATATGATATCGTTGAATCACCTAAGCCTGAGGGAGCACCTGCGAGAGCTTGGCATAAGATTGATGAAGCTTGTAAGCACTTTGAATGGAAGATTAAAGCGGGGGAGATTGTTATTGAGATTGGTTCAGCTCCAGGTGGAATTTCATATTATTTATTAGATAAAGGTGCTGAGTTATATGCCGTTGATCCCGCCAAGATGGATCCAAGTCTAAAAGGTTTTAAGCATATCCAAAGAAGTATCTTTGATGTGGATCGAAGAGATCTTCCCACTCACTGTGATTGGCTTATATCAGATCTTAATTTAAGTGGTGATTTAAATGTAGTTCAATGTGCTCGTATTGCTGCTTATTATTCAAAGTTAAAAGGGGGCTTTCTAACTATTAAGACTCCTCAGGATTTTGATGTAAAACATATGAAGAAATGGGCAAAGAGCTTTGAGAATTTTGAGACAACTTTATTTCACCTTCCTAGTCATAGGAGAGAGATAGGTTTATTCTTTCGAAATACGGCTTTAAGTAATTAGAATTACGAAGTTTTCATGGCTTAATTTAAGTACGTAAATTGCCGATAAGTTAGCATGAAATTTCTTATCTTTAACACTCTATTTTTATTATCAATTAACCTTGTGGCACAAGAGCGCTCGCCAAATCACATGCTTGTGATTGGGGGAGGGGGAGAACCCGAAGGTGATACAACTATCTTTGATGATGGTCTAAATCGACTAGGTGGGTATTTAGATAAAAATGACAAGGATTGGAATATTGGTGTTTCTTTTAATGGAGGACACTCGCGAACAGAAAGAATTGTAGAGAGAGAAATTGGTGCAGGTAATACTTCTTTTACAGAGGAAAGATATAATCAACTTATTAGTGAGTACGAACAAAAGTTAATAAGTGGAGAAATTCAAAGTGGAGATCAGTTAGTTCTCATCATTGATACCCATGGTGCTCAGAGATATGGTGATAATCGAACCCATGGTGTTTCGACCGCTTCAGGGGCAATTGAAGATTATGATAATTTATCTGGCAGTAGCATTGTAAGCTTAGATAGACTACAAAGATTAAGTGAGTTGGCCTTAGAAAAAAATGTGAATTTAGGTATTGTTGATTTAAGTTGTCACTCAGGTGCAACTCAAGTACTTGCAAATGCTAATACTTGTGTTTTCTCTGGAAGTGGTCCTGATGTATATAATTATGCTGATGAATCTTTTCAAAAAAACTTAAGACGAGGTCGTACATTAGAGGATATCTTTTTGCGTTCAAGAAAGTCTATGCCAAGAAAATTCTCAATGCTCTCGTCTCCAATTGGACAAAGAATTCAAGACGAGATTTATCCATTAGTTAAAAAGTACTTAATGTATGATAACGAAAGAGTTGGTGGACGTAAGTATCAAAATAGTTTTCAACAAGTATTTGAAGAAAGTCCAGCCTGTTTTGTTAGGCAAGAGAGTTTAGAGTTTCAGGAGTTAATGAATTTGATTGGTGAAGTTGAAGATATAACTAGTAGACGTTATCGTAGATTAATAAGTGCCTTAGAGGAGTATGAAGAACTTAGGTCTGTCCATAGGCAGGAATATGTTCGTCAAGCCAACCTTTTAGCATCGATTCCTGATGAAGAAATTTGTACCGTTGATAATTATTGTCATACCTATAGTGCAAAGGAAATTCTTAATTCAAGACAATCAACTATTGATTATTATCAAAATAAAATGAATGAAGAGCCAAGTAATAATACATGGGAATTTAATTTAAATATTCATCGCTCAATAATGGCGCGCAAAGAAGTCTTAATACAGGAAAATCCTAGTTTAGCGGACTTAAATCGAACAGATGTTTTTCACACAGAAACTGAAAGTAAGGCAAGTCGAGTAGGAAGAGAAATGGCAGAACTATATGATGACTTGTATGAAGAATTATCTGAAGACGATAATACTCCTAATCCATGTGCAAGAATAAGGTTTTAAATGTTTAAATATTTAATTTTATTATCTCTTTTTACTTTTAATACTTTTGCAAGTGAGTGTCGACAATTAGAATTAAATGGCTTTGTATCTCCCGAGAAGTCTGGAGTGATGTTGGTGATAAACCCAAAGACGAAGTCAGAAATAAAAATGAAATTTAATGAAAAAGTATTGGTCAAAGTAAACCCTTACTTTGAAAGACAAATAAAAGTAGTTGCAATTATAAATCAAAAAGCACTACAAAATGCTGAGATAATAAAGATCGAAAAAATTGATTATGCTCTTTCAGATCCACTTTTCCACCGCAATACAGTAAAAATTCTGAAAAAAGAAATTTCCTGTAAGTAAAATTCTTACATCTAATTGTGATTTCAATAGGTGCAAAATGCACTTATTTACACTCTTATTTTTCCTTATTAGAACTGAGAGAGTTTATTTAAGGAGAAAGTATGAAATCACTAATGTTATTAGGTTTTTTAAGTTTAAATGTATTTGCTGCGAATATTCTACCTCAAAAGTATGAGTTAAAGTTCATTGATGGTGTTAACACTCTTATCTTTGAAGACCTTTTAGAGACAAGTGGAATAGAGTATACGGATCAAACCTTTAAAGTGTTTGGACTAGAAAAGAGAGATGGTCGCCTGCGTGCCGCTGTTACTTATGATGTGGCTTTTGAACATGTGTATCGTCAGGACGGGAAAGTATTTATCAACGTTTCTACTTATGATTTAAATCGTAATCGCAATATCTTTGCAACTCGTTGGATTGGTATTCGAACGACTGTTTATACAACTTCTGGTGTTTTGAAAGATAGGGCAAATACGAATTGGACTGTAAGAAGACTTTCTGAGTAAATTCATGAGTGGGGTTTACTTCTGATAAACCCCAACTGTTCAGTTTAATACTATATTTATATTAGACTAGGCTCCCCATCCACCTGAAATACTATAAGCTTCACCTGTGATAGTACTTGCTGCGTTACCTGAAAGGAATTCACATAAATCAGCGACCTGATCTGGTGTTGTTAGCTTTTTAATATCTTGATCCTTTAAAAAGATTTGTCTCAAAACTTCTTCTTCGGATAGGTTATTTAATTCCATTTGTTTTTGAATCTGATTGCGCATAAGTGGTGTGTCAACAAAGCCAGGGCAGATGGAGTTAACTGTAATTCCATATTCACCAACTTCTTTTGCAACTACTTTTGCAAAACCTAAGACACCGTGCTTGGCCGCCACATAAGCACTTTTAAAAGGTGAAGCCAGTTTTCCATGAACAGAACTAATATTAATTATTCGACCACTCTTATTCTCTTTCATTCTAGGAAGAACGGCCTTAGTACAAAGAAATGGACTAGTTAACATAACGTCAATTAAGAGCTTCCATTTTTCTGTTGGAAATTCATCGACAGGAGACATGAACTGTAGACCGCAATTATTAACAAGTACATCAACTTGTTTATTAACAGCATGAATCGTCTCAAAAGCTTGATTAATTTCCGTTTCATTGGCCATATTACATTGGATAAAATTGATATTTGAATCAACTGGAGGTGCATTTAAATCTAAGGAGTAGACTTGATAATTTAGACCTGCATATCTTTTAGCAATTGCCAGTCCAATTCCACTAGAGCCACCTGTAATTACTGCTGTTTTCATACTACCTCCATTTTTATAGTGAGGAGGTTTTATGCTTAAAAAAGATATTTTACAATACGCGCATTTCTTAAAAAATCTTAATTTTATGTAATATTAGTCATTTAGGTTGTTTTTATTTGTACGTATGTACAAAATAATTTTACAAACGTACAAAAAAGAAATAGCGTGTTGAAATGGATATGATGACAGATTCTTTTGATTCAAGTCTAACGAGACTCTTTGACTTTCGCCTTAGTAAAGGTGATCAGAAAAAGATGGAAATTGTTCAGGCAACAATTGATTGCTTAGCAGAATTAGGCATAGAAAAATCTAGTTTTGAAGCAATTGCAAAAAAGATTGGAACAAGAAGATCTCATATTACTTATTACTATAAAGATAAGGATGATATCTTTTACGATATCTATAAGTATATTGCTGGTACTTATCAAGAGTATTCAATTCGTCACTTAGAAGCAGCTGGTAATTCAAAAGATAAACTATCAATCTTTTTAGATGCCTACTTTGATTGGACGAGAAATGAACAGAAGCAATTAAATGCAATGTTCTTACTTTATTACTTTTGTTATCACAAACCAGAGTTTCGTGAAATAAATCAAAAAATTAGAGAAGGTGGAGTTCAAAGAATTTCTTATATTTTAAGAGAACAATTTAGTTTCACTCCTAAGAAGTCTCAATTGCTTGCAAAAGGAATTCAAGCAATTATGTCCCATACCGCGGTCGATGCTTCAACATTTAAAGAAGAAGATAGAAAACCAATTGAAAAAGAAAAAGAGGCAAGGAAGCTGATTAAACTTTTAATAAGTAGTGCTTTATAGCACTGAAAGAGAGTGAGTTATGCTTTTAAGTACCCTTGGTTTATTAGGAGGTTTAGTTCTACTAATTATCCTTACTGTAAGAGGAGTTAATCTTCTTATTGCAGCTCCTATATGTGCTCTTCTTGTGGCCTTAATGAGTGGGATGCCTCTATATACTGATAATGGTAGTTATTACTTTCAAACCTATATGAGTGGTTTTGCTGGCTTTGTTTCTTCTTGGTATCTAATGTTCTTAACAGGCTCTTTATTTGGAAAAATGATGGAAGGTACTGGTAGTGCTAATAGTATTGCTAAGTATATTATCAAACATATTGGTATGAAGCATGCGGCACTTGCTATTGTTCTCGCATGTGCGATTCTTACTTATGGTGGAGTGAGTGTTTTTATCGTCGCTTTTGCTGTCTATCCGATGGCACTAAGCCTTTTTCGCGAAGCTGATCTTCCAAGAAGATTTATTCCAGGTGCATTGGCCTTTGGTTCCGTTACCTTTACAATGACAAGTGCTGGTTCACCTGAGATTCAAAACTGGATTCCTACCAAGTACTTAGGAACAACGCCCTATGCTGGCTGGCAAGTTTCTTTGATTGTTGCTTTAGTGATGGCATGCTTTGGTTACTGGTGGCTAAATAGAATGTTAGCAAAAGCTAAAGCTCAAGGTGAAAAATTTGAAGAGAGGCCTTTAGATCCAGCATTTCATGAAAATGATTCTTTACCAAATCCTATTTTATCATTAGTACCCCTCGTTATAGTTGTGGTTACGAGTGCACTTTTACATAAATCAATGCATACCAATGCACTTGTTATCGCTCTGGTTTTAGGGAGTTTAAGTTCTTATCTTTTAAACTTAAAAAGAGTTAAGGATCTAGGTGAACTTATTAATACAGGTGTGAGTGGTTCTTTATTGGCCATAGGTAATACAGCTGCTGTGGTTGGTTTTGGAGCAATTGCTAAAGAGACTCCGGCCTTTGAATCAGCAGTTCAGCTAGTAACTCAAATTCCAGGGAATGAGCTCATTGGAGCAGCAGTTGCTGTCTCTTTAATAGCAGGTCTAACTGGTTCAGCAAGTGGTGGACAGTCAATCGCTTTACCTTTATTAGCACCTCATTATACAGATCTAGGTGTAGATCCTGATCAATTACACCGTGTTGTAGCGATCTCTTCTGGAGCAATTGATTCACTACCACATAATGGTTATGTGGTAACAACTGTGAGGGCAATCTGTAGGGAGAGTCATGCAGATGCTTATGGTGCTGTAGGTGCCTTAACTGTAATAGTACCTTTAATAGGATTAACAATAGCAATAATATTATTCACACTAGGATTATAGGAGAGAAGATGAAGTTATTAATTTTAAGTATTTTTGTTATGGCAAATGTATTTGCCTTTGAGTTTGTACCAGAGAATGCAGACGAAAAAACACCTGTTGTTTTTGTTTTACATGGATGCAAACAAGATGCAGAGGAATTTATTAATGATAATTACCTTTTAGAGAAAGCTAATGGTAGAGCTGCTATTTATGCTCCATCTCAGTCGAGAATGCAAAATATCGATCATTGTTGGAATTGGTTCTTACCAATGAATCAAGATAGAGGAAGCTATTCAGAAACAAGAAAGTTATTAGATGGTTTAAAAGACTTTTTACAAAAGAATGATCTTTCAACGAATCCAGTTTATTTAATGGGGTTCTCTGCTGGAGCTGCTCAGTCGATGAATTTCTTAGCTTGTTATCCAGAACACTTTAAAGGTGCTGTTATTCATTCAGGCTTAGCTTATAAAGTAAGTGATAAAATTTGGGACATTAACGATGTTATTGCATATGGACCAAAGAGACCACATAAAGAATTAATTGAAGACTTTGTAAAGTGTTCAAAAAATGCGGAGTCATTTCTTGATAAGAAGATAACTGTATTTCACGGTACAAAAGACTTCAGAGTAAATATTAAAAACTTTCATGCACTAGAAGTACAATTAGTTGAAAGCTATGATCTTCGTGATGATGGAAGAAGAAATGGTTCATTTTCATTCACTGAAACAAATCATGTATATAGTGAAAATAATTATGACTACGATATTCGTTCTTATAAGTCTGGTAATGTAACTTTAGACTTCTATGAAGTCGATGGTTTACAACATGATTGGAGTGGTGGACTTGAGAGAAGAAATCGCAATGATCCTAATGGAATCAGTGCCACTGATGTGTTTTTAAAGAGTATTGGTCTATAGTTGACACTAATTTTTGGCAAATCACTAAAATAATATTTTAAGGGGGCTTTTTAAGCCCCCGTTTTTATTGCTTTTTAAGTACTGGAACATAAATCTCGGATAATAAAGATAAGATTTTTATTTACCGAAAAGGAATGTGTGAAGGTACTAATTCTTTGTTTTCTATTTTCTTTATTTACAGTGCATGCTCAAAAGGCAAAGAACGTTGCTATCGTGAAGTTTGTGAGAGGTGTCGCGGAAGTTCAAGTTCCTGGTGAAGCAGTTGAGAAACTGACTAAAGGTTATTGGATTAAAGAAGGCTCAGTAATAAAGACTAAAGCAAGAAGCGTTGTTAAATTAAGTTTTATCGATAAATCAGCAATGAATATTGGACCAAACTCTGAAATGAAAGTTGAAAAGTTTGCTAAAGATGATGCTGGTGTCATTGAAGTTCTTTCAGGAAAAATTCGTTCTCAAGTTTCAAAAAATTATATGGAGATGGAGAAGGGGAAGTCTAAGCTCTTTGTAAAATCTAAAAGTGCAGTCATGGGGATTAGAGGAACTGACTTTATTTTTTCAACCAATAAAACTAATGGCCAATCATCAGCAATCCTCTTTGAAGGTTCAGTAGTCTTTAATAAGAATGATGGTTTAAGAAGAAATACCAAAGCATTAGATGAATTAGTCGATAGAGGTGTTCGCATTAAGCCAGGGCAGTTCTCTGTTGCAGGTAATGGTATGAAAAAACCAACATTTCCTGCCAAGTTAGATCGTCGCCAGTTTAATGCTTTAGCAAAAAACCAAGACCTAGATAGTTCTGGTATAAAGAAACAGGTTAAGAAAAGAAGTGTTGTTCCAAAAGGCCTAACCGGAGATATGGTTAGTAGTGATATTGATGATCTTAAAAATGAGATTAAGAAAAAGTTTAAAATGGATCTGCAGTTTGAGAAAAAAGAAATCAATGAGAAGGTTGCCAATGGTGGAAGTATTGATGGTTTTGTAAAGCCAGCAGATGGGTCACCATTACATATTGAATCGGCAACAATTATGCCTATAACAACAGAGTCAAGTTACGATCAGAATACAGGTGAGTGGACAACTCAGGATTTTAGTATTGATCCTGATGGAAATCTAATTCCTAAAGAAGGTTTAATCTTAACTGACGAAGGAAAGCTCTTAAAAGAAGATGGTAGTGGTCAATTACAAGAAGTCGTTTACGATATTAAGCCAGTTTTTGAACAACAGCCAATTGAAGAGATGCCAACCCAAGATTATGTAATTGAAGGCCCTGCTCCTGCTGGAGATGGAAGTGTTGAGCCAGTTGATGGTACTAATTCAGGGGATCCTAGTGCTACAGATGGGGTTGCTCCTAGTGGTCAGGACTGGTTTGTTCCTAATTCCCAAGTAAATCAGCCAAGATTTATTGGTCCAGATGGAAACCTCCTTCCAAGTACTCGAGTAAAAGTAAAAGTGAATAGGCAAAACTAAATATAGTGAATTAATTGCCCTTTTTATTCCTCTTTCATTCTCAGCTAAAATAGTAATGAAATTAGTATTTTAGAGGAATATGCTGAGTAAAATTATCCTATTATTTTTTATCATTTACAGCTCACTACTTTTTGCAAAAGTAGACTCTACTAATACGCAAGTTCAAAATGTTTTTAATCTCTATGCAAATGGTGACTATGAAAAAGCACTTAATACATTAGAGAGAATTCAAATTAATCTTCAAACTCATCAACGTAATAAAAAAGATATTCAAGGCTTTATTTATTACTGGCAGGGACTTTGCCAAATTAAGCTGACTTATTACGAAGATGCACTTAAAAATCTTCAACGTGCGATAAATGAAAACTTTGAGGCCAAAGACATTTACTATGAATATGGACAGGCGCTTTATACTTCAGAGAAATTAAAAAAGGCAAGAGAGGCCTTTAAGTTATCAGTAAAAAATCGGTATAAGCGTGGAGTTTCTCTTTATTACATTGCCTATATTTCACAAGAGTTAGGGGATTTAAAAACGGCCGTAAAGTTCTATACTGCAATCGAGAAGTTACCAGATGAAGAGAAAAAAGATATTGTTCAGCCGGCTAGAATGCAAGTTGGTGATATTTATTTTGAGCAAGTAAAAAGAAGAAAAGATTCTTTAAGGGCGATTGAGAAGTATGTGATTCCTCAATATAAGAAGGCATTAAAATGGGATAAAGATAGCCAACTTG
>CAJXHA010000112.1 GCA_913053615.1 uncultured Bacteriovoracaceae bacterium
CAAACAATTTAATAGTCGATGATTTTTGTGGAGTAATCTTGATTGATGTAAAAGGCCTTTATATTCATTTTCCTTTTTGCAAACATCTTTGCAATTATTGTGACTTTTATAAGTTCCAATTAGAACCTAGTAAGTTGAAAGATTTTAAATCAAATATTCGCTCGCAGATAAATCTAATTGATTCGGATAAGTTTAACTTTGAGGGGCTTGAAACTATTTATTTAGGGGGAGGGACTCCAAGTTTATGGTCTTTAGACCTTTTAAATTTTTTAGATGAACTAAACTCTAGGCTTTCCATAAATAAATCTAAATTAAAAGAAGTTACACTAGAGGTTGATCCTGATACATGGACTGAAAGTGACTTCGATGCTTGGCTTACATGGGGAATTAATAGATTCTCTATAGGTGTTCAAGCTATGGAGAAATCAGTTCTAGGAAAACTCGATCGCAGACATAATATTGATGAAATAGAAAAAACTTTAAAGTATCTCAGCGACAGGGATCTTAATTACTCTGTTGATTTTCTCATGGGTGCACCTGTTAAAACTAGAGATATTAGAAACGAACTTGATAAAGTCTTAAAGTATCGGCCAAAACATATAAGCAGTTATATTTTAAAAACGAGAGCAAATTATCCTCATAAAAGTGAACTTCCAAGTGATGATATATGTGCTGATGAATACTTATTATTAAGTACGCATTTAAAAGAACATGGCTATGAACATTATGAAGTTTCAAACTTTGCTAAACCCGGATATAAATCAAGACACAATAGTGCTTATTGGGAATTAGAAAATATACTTGCCATTGGTCCCAATGCAACAGGCTTTTACACTGAAAAAGGGCAGGCCAAGCGATATCAAGTAAAGGCAAATTCCTCTGAGTTTCTTTATGAGAATCTAACTTCAAGTGAAGAGAAATTAGAACGCATTTATTTACAGCTCAGAACTAATAAAGGCATTAGTCTCAGAGATTACTTTAGTGCTGATGAGATTAATAAACTTAGAAATAACCTTGTGCGTTGGGATGAAGAAGGTTATTTTGAAGAATTTGATAACACTGTTTTGAAGCTAAATTCTAAAGGTTTTCTGGTACTTGATAACCTAATGGATGAATTTTTCAAATATACCTCAATATAAAAACAAATACTTAGGGCAGTAAAATAAATTATCACAGTTTTTTCGGCCACTTAATGTTGACACTAATTAAATCGTAACCATATTAGAAGTAGGTTTAAATAAATGGAGCATTGCGCAATGAATAATGAAACAGAGATGAATACAGAGAATGAAAACCTTGCTCAAAATGAAGAAGTAAGTACAGAGAATGCTAGTGCTGAAGAGCAGGTAGAAGCAGGAGCTGAAGTAGCAGAAGAGAATGTTGCTGAGTTAAATACTGAGAAAAAAGAAGAGGATAGTTTTAAAGATAAGTATTACTACCTTGCAGCTGAAATGCAGAATATGCAAAGAAGATTTGATAAAGAAAAAGAAAGTCTTCTGAAGTTTGGAAGTGAGAAAATCTTAAAAGACTTACTTGAAGTTGTAGATAATTTTGAAAGAACTCTTGGCTTTATTAAAAATGATGAAGACGAGAAAGTTAAAAATATTGTGGTTGGTATTGAGATGATTACGAACCAGATGTTAAGTGCTCTTGAAAAGCATGGGTTAAAACAAGTAGACGCTCTTAATAAAGCCTTTGATCCTAATTTTCATGAAGCTATGAATACTGAGGCCAAAGACGGTGTTGAAGATGAGACTATCTCGCAAGTACACCAGAATGGATATACATTGAACGAGAGATTACTAAGACCGGCAAAAGTAACGATTGTAAAAAACTAAAATATTTTATTATAAGGAGACTACCATGGGTAAAATTATTGGAATTGACTTAGGAACCACAAACTCTTGTGTTGCTGTTTACGAGAATGGAAAATATAAAATTGTACCAAATGCAGAAGGTCACAATACAACTCCATCTGTTGTTGCAACTAATACAAAGGGTGAAACTTTAGTAGGACAAGTAGCAAAAAGACAAGCTGTTACTAACCCTAATAAAACATTATACGGAATCAAAAGACTAATCGGAAGAAAAGCAACTGATGCAGAAGCGAAAGAATTTGCTGAAGTAGCTCCATTTGAAATCTTCGCTAATAAAAACGGAGATGCATGGGTAAAAGTTGATGGTCAAGAAATGTCTCCACAAGAAATTTCAGCTAGAATTCTTGAAAAGATGAAATCAGCTGCTGAAGACTACCTTGGGGAAAAAGTTACTGAAGCAGTTATTACTGTTCCAGCATATTTTAATGATGCTCAAAGACAAGCAACAAAAGACGCAGGGAAAATTGCTGGTCTAGAAGTTAAGCGTATTATTAATGAGCCAACTGCTGCTGCTCTTGCTTATGGTATGGATCAGAAAAAAGATATGAATATCGCAGTATTTGACCTTGGTGGTGGTACTTTTGATATTTCAATTCTTGAAATTACAGATGATGGTGTTTTTGAAGTAAAAGCAACTAACGGGGATACATTCCTTGGTGGTGAAAACTTTGATGAAGAGATCATTAACTGGATGGCAGAAGAGTTCATGAAAGAAAATAGTGTTGATCTAAGAAAAGATCAAATGGCACTTCAAAGATTAAAAGAAGCTGCTGAGAAAGCTAAGCATGAATTATCTTCAACTAGCTCTACAGATATTAATCTTCCATTCATCACTGCTGATGCAAGTGGACCAAAGCACTTAAACTTATCTTTAAGTCGTGCAAAGTTTGAAGATTTAATCTCTAAGCACTTAGAAAAAATTGCTGAGCCATGTTTAACTTGTTTAAAAGATTCTGGTTTAGATAAGAACGAAATTCACGAAGTCATCTTAGTTGGTGGTTCAACTCGTATTCCAGCAATCCAAGAAAGAGTTAAAGAAATTTTTGGAAAAGAACCTTCTAAAGGTGTTAACCCTGATGAAGTTGTTGCTGCAGGTGCTTCAGTTCAAGGTGGTGTATTACAAGGTGATGTAAAAGATGTTCTTTTACTAGATGTAACTCCACTTTCTTTAGGTATTGAAACTCTTGGTGGTGTTATGACTAAGATTATCGAGAAGAATACTACGATTCCTACTAAGAAATCACAGGTGTTCTCAACAGCTCAAGATAATCAACCAGCTGTTTCGATCCATGTACTTCAAGGTGAGAGAGAGTTCTCAAATGATAATAAAACTCTTGGTAAGTTTGATTTATCAGGAATTGCTCCGGCTCCAAGAGGGGTTCCTCAAATTGAAGTAACTTTTGATATTGATGCAAATGGTATCATTAACGTTTCAGCAATTGATAAAGCAACTAATAAGAAAACTGATATCGTCATTACTTCTGGTTCAGGTTTAACTGATGAAGAAATTGAAAAGATGGTTAAAGATGCTGAAGCAAATAGAGATGCAGATGCAAAAAGAAGAGAAGTTGTTGATGCAAGAAACAACCTAGATTCTTTAGTATTTGCAACTGAGAAGGCGATCAATGAAGCTGGTGATAAATTAGCTGAAGAGAAAAAGACTGATGTAAATGCAGCTCTTGAAGAAGCTAAAACTAAACTTACTTCTGACTCTTTAGATGAAATTAAAGCAGCGACTGAAAGACTTCAAAATGCAAGTCACGCAATTGCTCAAGATCTTTATGGCCAAGCCGGAGCTCAACCAGGTGCTGAAGGTGCACAAGCTGGTGCTCAACCAGGTGCTGATGCAGGAGCAGAGGCAGGATCTGAATCTAAAAAAGATGACGATGATGTAGTTGATGCTGACTTTAAAGAAGTTTAATCAATAAATTAAAAAATTATATTGGGGCTTCTGTGAAGCCCCTCTTAATATTAAAATTACTAGTTAAAAGAAAAGAATATAACCATGAGTAAAAGAGACTATTACGAAGTATTAGGTGTTGCGAAATCTGCAGGTAAAGATGAAATTAAAAAAGCTTATCGTAAGCTTGCGATGAAGTATCACCCTGATAGAAATCCAGGTCCAGAAGGTGAAGCTAAATTTAAAGAAGCTAGTGAAGCTGCTGAAGTTCTATTAAACGAGCAAAAAAGACAACGCTATGATCAGTTCGGTCATGCAGGAGTTGATGGACAAGCCGGCGGATTTGGTGGCGGTGGATTTGGTCAAGGTGACTTTGGTGATCTTGGTGATATTTTCGGTGATCTCTTTGGTGATATGTTTGGCGGTGGAGGTGGCCGTTCTCGTGGTGGACGAAGAGCTCGTCGCGGAGACGATATGCAAGTCCAAGTTGATATAACTTTCGAAGAAGCTGCTTTTGGTTGTGAGAAAGAAGTATCAATCGTTAAAAATATTGTTAAAGAAGGCACTAAGCCAACTAATTGTGATATGTGCCAAGGCCATGGTGAAATAAGAAGACAACAAGGATTTTTTACAATTTCTCAAACCTGTCCTAAGTGTGGTGGTGCTGGAGAGATTGCTGAGAGAGTGAGAAAAAAATCAACACTTTCTGTTAAAATTCCTTCAGGAATCGATAATGGTCAAAGATTAAAATTAAGCGGTGAAGGTGATGTTGGTGGCCAAGGTGGTCCTAATGGTGATCTTTATGTTCAAGTTAGAATTAAAGAACATGATTTCTTCACTCGTGATGGTTTTGATGTTCTCTGTAAAGTTCCTATTACATTTTCTCAAGCCGCACTTGGAAGTGAAATAGAAGTACCAACCCTAAATGGAAAAGTTTCAATGACTATTCCTGGTGGAACTCAATCTCATAAGAAGATGCGTCTTAAAGGTAAAGGAATTCAAAGACTAGGCGGATATGGTTTTGGTGATCAAATTATTACAGTTGTCGTTGAAACTCCAACTCGTTTAAATCCTGAACAAAAAGAATTATTTGAGCAATTATCTCAACTAGAAGACACAGACCACACAAGTCCAATGTCTAAGGGATTCTTTGATAAAGTGAAAGATCTTTTTCAATAAATCTTAGTCTTTAGTTAATTGCGCACAGTGACGTTGCAAGACATTCTTCCATGACAGCTTTATGGATTAAGGTTAAAATCTATAAAGTTTAAATAATGGGGAAAATATGTTGAAAAGTTCAATAATTAAACTTTGTTTGCTAGTCATTCTAACAGCTTGTTCTGGTATCTCTTTAATCAATCAAAGCTTTGAATATGACGCTGAATTTATGAAGCGTTTTGAGGGGATTCAATCTATTTATAAAGATGGTGATAAGTCTGGAGCCATCGCAAGATTAAATAAATTTAGAAGCGAGAAGCTAACAGATGCAGAAAGAGCTAAAGTTCTTAATCAGTTAGGTATTTATTATTATAATCAAAGTGAGTTTGTTAAAGCACAAGAACACTTTGAGGATGCTCGTGGGTATGTAAAAGAAGATAAAGAACTTGATGCTGAAATTCATTTAAATCTTGCCAGTACTTATTTTAAATTAGATATGCGTGAATCTGCCTTTAATGTAATTAATGCAGCTAAGCCTAAATTTCTAAAAAAGAATGTAAGAGAAACTTTCTTTAAGTTAAAGCTACTACTAGCTCAAGACCAAGAAAATGATAAGGCCGTAATTGATTCACTCATTTATCTTCTCGCTGAAAAAGAAAACTTTAATGAAATTAAAGGTTCAAACTATAAAGAATTACTTATTGATTATTTTAGAAAGTTAACTCCTAGTGAGAGAGCTTATATCTTAGACAGTAAGGAGAAAGAGTCACTTGTTGTTATTGCTTACTTAGGAACTGAAGAAGCAATGCAAAGGTACTACTTTGGTGATCGTCAAGGTGCAAACGATGTTGTGGATTGGTTAGATAAGAACTATAGCGACTTAAAAGATGTACAAAGATTCATTGATGACTTTCGTTTTCGCTCAGAAAATTTTGCAAAAATTGACGGAGGAAGTGTCGGAGTTGTTCTCCCTCTTAGTGGTCGCAAAGGACGCTTTGGTACTAGTGCTTTAAAAGGATTAGATGCCGCGATTAATTATGATAAGAATAAAACAAATAATATTAAGGTATATACTAGAGATAATAGAGATAACCCAGTTGTTGCTAAGAAGGTTATCCACGACTTAATTCAAAAACATCACGTCTCTATTATTATTGGCGGACTTTTCAGTAATACCGCCCTTCATGAATACCTAGAGGCAAAAAAGTATGGAGTCCTATATATTTCTTTAACTGCCATCAATCTGCCAAGAGATGAGAAAAACCATCTCCTTATTGAAGTACCAGGTTCAATCCAGTCTCAATTAGATAAATTGATTTCAGAAGATTTTTTACAGGCATTTGGTAAGCGTGTGGCAATGTTTTATCCTGATGATAATAGAGGAAAGACATACTTAGAAGAAATGTGGAAGCATCATAAAAGTGGAAAAATTAATATCACAAGTCTTTACTCTTATGACCATGACCCAAAAGTAAAAGATTATCGTGAATGGGTAGAAAAACTTTTAGGTTTAAAATACAAAAAAGAACGTAAAGAAGAGCTAGAGTTGTGGAAAGAGATTTATTCATTAGAGAAGTCTTCTAGTACCATTAGAAGAATTCAAACCTTAAAGCCAGTTATTGATTTTGATTGGGTATTTGTTCCTTCTTACCCGCATCAAGCTCAACAATTCTTACCAACTTTCTCTTATTTTGATGCAAGAAACTTAACTTATATTGGTGATCAAAGTTGGATGGTTAGCCGTAAATTTTTAAATCTTCCTAATAAAGAAAGTTGGGGAAAACTTCTTCTCGTTGGAGATGATACCAGAAAAATAGATAAGAACTACTTTGATATCTATAAGAGCAGAAATAATTCTAACCCAAGCTTTATTGAGACATTTGCTTTTGAGGCCATGCGCTTGAGTTTAAATGTGCTTAAGGACTCTAAGTTTGAACAAAGAGAAGATTTAGAGAGAAAGATCGTAAACCTTCAAAAACTGGAAGGGATTACTGGTAAATGGAATCTTAAAGAGGGCATTTGGATCAAGGAATTGGACCTTCTAAGAATTATAAGGGATGATGTAAGAAAGGTTGTAATTGAGGACCAATCGAAAAATGAACAGGAAGCTCAAAAACAATAAGATTAAAAATTATTGTTACATTCTCTTAATTTTCTCATTAGCTTCTTGTGGTATACGAGTTGATGATGAAACTTTTGATAATATCTTCCCTGGAACATGGGAAGTCAGTTCGGTTAAGTGTTTTCGTGATGGTGTAGCGGTTGAAAATTACACAACCACTCAAGCCGGTCGAATTATTCGTTTTGCTTTTGAGAATAAGTCTTTTACCTATACAGTTTCTGATACGGGCTCTGGTACTTGTACACTAAATATGACTGGTCTTTACTCAACTGTTTTCTCTAGTTCAACTGGCGGGACAATGACAATGTTCAGTTTAAATAATGCCAATACATGTAATATTACCCTTAGTGATTCAGGGAGTGGAGCTTCTAATCAAGTCATTTCATTTACTCTCTTAGAGGTACTTGCAAATAATCTTGAATTTAATTTTAGCTCCAATAGATTAGATCTTGAATTTCCAACTAGCTTTGATGGAAGTCCAGAATCGAGTCTATGTGCAAATGTTTGCCAGTGCTTTCTTGTGGCTACAAAAACTAATTAGGGTATTTGAGTGTGAAAACATTCTCGCAGTTTCTACCAAACTGATCTAGGTCTAGTCCGTAGCCAACAACGAAATGATCATCTAGTTGCTTACCAATATAGTCAGCTTTTACTGAGACAGCTCTCTTATAGGGCTTATCAAAAAGTGTAATCACTTCTATATTGCGTGGGCCTGCATTTGAAATTCTTTTTTTGATGAACTCTAAAGCTCTTCCTGTATCAATTATTTCTTCCACAATTAATACGTTACGATCAAGTAGATTGGTTTTGATATCTTTAGAGATAACAATGGTACCGCTGCTTTCCTTGCTACGACCAACTGCTTCTACTTTAATAAAGTCTACATATACTTTAATATTCTTAAGTTCGCGACAAAGGTCAGCTAAAAAGATCATACTGCCTTTAAGGGGGGCAATAAGAACTAACTCTTCACCTTTATATTTTTGGCTAATAGTATGAGCTAAGCTTTTAGTGATAGATTGAATTTCTTCTTTATCAATATATTCAACAAATTGATCACTAACAAAACCTGATGACGGAAATTTAAGCATATCTTGCATTGGTCCTCCAAATTATAAATAATATACCTCTTGAATTAATAAATTAAAATGAATTTTAATACCTGACTTTTTGTGTCTGGTGCTGAGATAAATAACTGTTAATTCTTGTTATACATGGGTGTTAGTGATAAATTTACTAAAAGACTTTATTAAAGGATGAAATAAAATGTTCAAAAAAGTATTGGATTGGTTTTCAAATGATCTAGCTATTGATCTTGGTACTGCAAATTGTCTCGTTTATGCAAAAGATAAAGGAATCATTGTTAATGAACCTTCAGTGGTTGCTGTTCATCATGGTTACAGAGGTGAGCAAAAAGTTTTAGCAGTTGGTAAGGAAGCAAAAGAAATGCTTGGTAGAACACCTGGTTCAATTAAGGCTATCCGTCCGATGAAAGATGGTGTTATTGCAGACTTTGAAGTAACTCAAGCCATGCTTAAATATTTCATTCAAAAGTCTATGAATGGTTCGAAAATGGTTAAGCCAAGAATCATTATTTGTATTCCTTTCGGTATTACTCAAGTTGAAAAGCGTGCCGTGAAAGAGTCTGCAGAACAAGCTGGTGCTCGTGAAGTATATTTAATTGAAGAACCAATGGCCGCAGCGATTGGTGCTGGTCTTCCTATTACTGATCCTTCTGGAAATATGATTGTTGATATCGGTGGTGGTACTACTGAGGTTGCAGTTATTTCACTTGGTGGGATCGTATACTCTAAGTCGGTACGTGTTGCTGGGGATAAATTTGATGATGCAATTGTTTCATACATTAAGAAAAAATACTCACTACTAATCGGGGAAAGAACTGCTGAGATGATTAAGATGTCTATTGGTAATGCTTATCCATTTGATGAAGAAGTGAGAACTTATGAAGTAAAAGGTCGTGACTTAATTGCTGGTGCTCCAAAGACTATTGAAGTGACTAGTGATGAAGTTCGTGAAGCATTATCAGATCCAATCGCAGAAGTTATTGAAGCAATCAAAACTTCTCTTGAAAAAACTCCTCCTGAATTAGCTGCTGATATTGTGGATAATGGAATTATTCTTGCTGGTGGTGGATCATTACTTGCTAATCTTGATATCTTAATTAAAGAAAAAACAGGCTTACCTGTATCACTTGCTGAGGACCCACTTACATGTGTTGTTCGTGGATGTGGAATGGCATTAGAAAATATTTCACTACTTAGACAAGTGACAACATTGTCTTAGAGGTTTAATGAGCTCTCAGTCTAGTACTTATTTTCAAGAGCAAACTGAGAAGGAAAAAACGAGTAAGTTTCTACAGCTGGCAAATGCGTCTGATGAGATAACCATTTGGGCAAAAGGTGATACGACTCGTGAAAAATTTCGCTCAAATGAATACTCAAAAGATCGTTTTGAATTAATTGTAAGTACTCAATCAAGTACAACTCTGTCTGGAAAAGACGTTCTTTATTCCTTTAAAATAAATGGATTAAATTTTTTTGGTAAAGGTAAGTTAAAGGCACTTAATGGAAAGATGTATGTCTTACAAGCAACAGAGAAACTTTTTAAAAGTGAAAGAAGAAATACTTTTAGATTACTTACTTATCCGCACCAACAAGTTTATATAAAATTGCCAATACCTGAAGAAGAATTAGAGAAGAGTAATGTTGTAAGCTTTAATACGAAGATGAGCGAGACAAATCTTTTTCAAAACTTTCTCTCTTTAATGGATGAGAAAACAAATAATAAATATCGTAAGGGATATTTTCCATTTAGAGTCTTAGACCTTTCAGTAACAGGTTTAGCATTTCAAACAGGTGAGTTAGAATCAGATTTTTTTCCAGCGGATAAAGTTATCGAGAATATATACTTAGACTTTA
>CAJXHA010000113.1 GCA_913053615.1 uncultured Bacteriovoracaceae bacterium
CTGAATTTAATCGAGTTGCTAAAAAGATTATTGATAAACTTAATGGCTGTATCATTGTTGCTCATAAAGCAGAATTTGACTGTCAGCTTTTACAAAAAGAACTTGCCCCACTTGGACTAAATCTTAATCATAAAAGTATATGTACATTAAAACTTTCTCAAAGACTTATTCCCGAACTTAAATCATATTCTCTAGAAGCTCTTTGTAATATGTTATTTATTAATAATCATAAAAGGCATAGGGCTCTAGGTGACGCTGAAGCACTAATGCAATTACACCTCTACTTAAGAATGCTAAGTGGTGAGTTAACAGAAAGAGAACAATTTCTTGAAGAACATAAAAAATTAATTCAAAGAACCATCACTCGACCTGGTGTTATTCAGATAAGTTTAAAAGATAATGAAATAATAACTCAGCAATACTTTAAAACAGATAACTTGCAAAAAAAACTGATGGACCTACTAGAGCTTAATCCTCGTAATAAAGTAAGGCTTACACAGCTTGCGAAAATAAAGATTCATGAGGCCAGCTCTCTTACAGAAGCTAGTTTAATTTTAACTAATCTGCAAAAAGATTTTTATCCTTATTGTATTTATAAAGTAAAAGAGCAAAGTGGCAGAGAAAGATTACGCATTGGAAGAACCAATCTTAAAAAGAAGGCACTCTTCTATTTTAAAGATAAAAAAGAAGCTCAATTGCTTATTCGCTCCATTACAAAGAATATTTCCAAGAAGAACTTTATTTACCAAGACTCAAGTGATCATCCAAGTGAAGTGGTAAAAGAAAATATTAACTTGAATAAAGAATTAAGAAAGCATTACAAGTTAGAAAAAAACTTTTTAATTCGTTCTGAATATCCAATTGGTGGTAAGTATCAATATATTTTAATTAAAGGCAATAAGTCTTATTCGCGCTTTGAAACAAAAAAGCTCATCACAAATTCGGATGAGCTTTCAACTAAGTCATTAAAGTTAAGGCCAATAGGTCCTAGAGAATCTACTGCTTTTAATCACTCTCTTCAATGGATAAAAAACCAAAGACAGAAAACAGATATTCTCCTAGAGGTAAAGGCTTCTTTATAATTAGGCTACATTCTTAAAATAAGAATCCATAAATTCTTCTTCAAAATAAAGACAAATTAATGAATTAATAACTCCTTTACAACCAACTCCTAGAATAATATTTCTTAATAGCATCGCCTCTTTAGCTGATGGATTAGGATTTGGTTCGTTTAATAGGTCATGCTCTTGGATGATGTCCATAAGTTCACTTCTTAGATACTTCCAAAACTTAAGCTTCTCAGCAAAGATGCTATCTAGATTTGCAGACTGAATAAACATAGGGTCATTAATAATTTTACATATCTCTTGCAAAGAAAATGAAAACTTAGCATCATTAATTTTTTGATGGCTTAAATCTCTAGTAAAGAACTGCTCATCACCTATAACTTCAATTCCTATTTTATCGGGAGCTTCGTGTTTTAAAAATTTTATAAAAGTATCATTCAACATATTCTCTAAGAGTTTTGAATATTCTTTTTTCACTCTAAAGTATATTTCATTCTTATCTTTTTCCTTGGCAGATATATCCATCTCAATTTTAATCAGACGTTTTTTTATCTGTTCGCTTAGCTTTCCATAAATCGCTGGTGGCAGAACATAGGTCTGCACAGTATGGGCCAGTTTTCCAAATTCACTTGGATTTTGAATGAGTGGATTATTACTTAATGCCCTGGCCTTACCAAGTTTGTGATAGTCCATAAAGTAGAATTCATTTAATCTATTTTGAACTATTAATGGATATCTTAATCCACTTATATATGGATTAATCGAGTTAATAGTTTGTTGATCAAATTGATTATTCACATATAACTGTTCAAGATAATAACCTGTCTCAACGTACTCAGATGAAATCAAATCCATATCTGTTACTTTAAACCAAATCTCTACTTCTTTGCCATCATAGAAGGGCAGAGTGTTTCTCTTATCAAAAATTTCTTTATGAACAGACTCAACCTTACAAACCCAGAAGTGGTGAAAGTCACTGATGTATAAATGAGTTGGAAGTCCACTTTGCCTATTAGATTCAACAGCGTTTTGAAACTTTTCAAAGTCCAGTTCTTTCTCATAGTGAGAGACTTTAAGCTTTCCCCAGTAAAAGTGATTATTTTCAGGGTGCCCACTTAGCAAATTCTCTTTTAGTCTTTGGAAAAACTCATGAGCTTGGGTTTGATAATTCTCATTATCCCCATTTAATAAGGGATTAAAGACGACGTAAAAAGAAAATGGATTATGCATACACACTCCTATGGTTCATGGACTTATCGGCTGGATTACTTAATTCCTGAGTAAAAAACTTAAGTTATTTGTAAATATAAGTACTTAGGGCTATATTACTTATATGTGTTTCAGCGTACAGGTAGATATAGACCTTAAAAAGCTCAGTCAGCTCTATAAGGCAGACATTAATGAAAAGGCCTTTGATCACTTTAAAAGTGCTTCTCAAAAAGATCCAAAAGCATATAAGTATGTTGAAGATGATGGACGCATTTTCACCAAAATTTGGTCCCCTATTATCATATTTCACAAAGGAAAACGGGAAATAAGACCTATGCGCTACCAGCTCTTACCCCACTTCTGTGAGACTAGTAAATACACTCGAATTAATCCTAAAACTCAGAGAAAGGTAGAAGTAAAAAATACTTATAATGCAAGAATGGAGAGCTTACTCTCTGGTAAGGCCTGGCAAAAGCCCTTTGGAAATTACCACGCAATACTACCTACACTTTCATTCTATGAGTGGGTTGAAAGTGAAAATGGTAAAGAGGTTTTGCAGTTTACCCCAAAAACAAATGAGCATATGAACATTGCTTGTCTCTATGATAATTGGTTTGGAAATGATGGCGAGATTATTCAATCCTTTGCCATTATTACCCGTGAGCCAGAACCAGAAGTACTCGCCGCCGGCCATGATAGAACACCGGTTAACCTCTCCCAATCAGTAATCGATCAATGGCTTAAAGCTGATATGAATTCTCCCCAAGAGCACCTAGAACTCTTAAATAATCCTTATAGACCTTTCTACCAGCATCAGCCAGCAGTTTAAGTAACTGAATTTATTTAATTATTTCAAGGAAAAGTAAATTTTACACATTATAACGCAATGCATTGAGCGTGCTAAAGTATTGTTATATTATGTTGGCACCCAAACGACGAAGGAAATTAATGGAAGCCCAGCTGTTTTTACAGAAATCCATTCGAGAAAAACTCGATGAGTTACGTGAAAAGAACAATCAGTTCTCACTGCGTGCCTTCGCTCGTATTTTAAAAGTATCGCCTGCATCACTTTCAGAATTTCTTAATGGTAAACGTGTACTCTCGCCTAAAATGTTAAAAAAGCTAGCTGAGAATTTATGTTTACCTCCAGAAGATGTAGATGTGTTAAATCAAAAGATTGCACGTGATAAGAAAACAATCGATGATCCAACTAAGAGAAATAAAAGAGCAATTCAATTAAAAAATGATCAATACTATCTAGTAGCTGATTGGCATTACTACTCTATTCTTTGCTTAGCGGAGATTGAAGGATTTAAAGAAGACTATCAATGGATTGCTGAGCGCTTAAATACCACAACTAAAAAAGCAAAAGAAGCTATTGAGCGTTTATTAAGATTAAACCTTTTAACTTATGATGAGAAAGGTAAGTTAATTTTAAGCCTTGAAAATGAACTTGTAACTTCAGAAGATATTCCAAACACATCATTAAAAAAACGTCATAGCGAGAACTTTGAAGCTGCTCGTGAGTCTTTATACAATGATGATGTACTTGATCGTGACTTTAGTTTTGCAACTCTCGCCATTGATCCGGAAAAGCTTCCTGAGGCCAAGAAAATGATTCGTAAATTTCAAGATGAACTCTTTGATTTCCTAGAAAGCGGAGAGAAAACTGAGGTTTATGAAATCTGTATGCAAATGTTTCCTAGAACTAATTTAAAAAAGGATAAGAATTATGAAAACTTTCAGTAGTTTCATTCTAACACTCTTGTTAAGTCTGAATGCTATGGCACAAGTCAATGGAAATGGTAATGACCCTGAAAACTTCCCTGAATTAAGTGAAGCAGATAGAAGGTTATTATTAGAGCAACACATCGATATCGAAGGGATGATGCTCATGAGACACCGTGGTGGAAATGGTGGTGATAGTATCGCTGCTGAGTTTACAACGATTGCTCAAAATGCATCTATTATTCTTGATGATATTTGCCTTACATCTACAAATGATCTTTGTTATTACCGTGATGATTTCAAAGATATGCTAAATAAAGATAGTGATGGATTTGTAAAAGTCTTATCGGCTCCAAGTGTTTTAGCTTATGATGATAAACCAAGAGATGCAGTAAACTTTGTTGACTCTAATGGTAGAAAAAATATCATTGTTGGTGCTGATCGTTGGGAAGAAATTAATCGTGACTACTATGGAAAAACTGAAAGAAAATTTATCCTTGTTATTCATGAGTACTTCTCACTACTTGGATTAGAAAGCAGTGATTACTATCCAAAATCAAGTGAGTTATTTTCTATGATTCAAAGAAATGGTTTTGAAATGAATAGAATTGCAAGCAATAAACTAGTACCAGAAAGTTGTAGTATTAATATTCTTAAAAATGATTCATTAGAAGATAACCTCTATCGTGATATTGAATCTTTTATGATTGATAAGAACTTCTCATTAAAGGATTCAGACACTAGTGCACGTTATGTAATGAAAACGACTGTAAGCTGTGAAGGTGGTGGACTTTTCTCTACCGACTCATGCTCAGTATATACAGAGATTATCGACACTTTAAAATACAGAGAAGTTGTTTATGATCAATTAGCATCTCACAAAGGTTGGATGAGAATGAATAAGGTTAGAGATATTGCCTTTAATAAAGCGCTAGAAGATATCCAAGCTTGTGAGTAAAATACAAATAATTAATTAAGTAATATATCCTTTGAAAGCCCCTCTATAAGAGGGGTTTTTTTATGTCTACTTTTATAAATCCACAAAATTTAACTCCCTCAAATGAAACCATATAAGACTTATATGTTCCAAAAATTAGGTTTGATTTCGAAACACTTTATGCTTGTGACCTATAGCGTAAAATGCAAAGTTCTGCTATAACTCATTTCACGGGAAAACGTTTGGGGAAACTTTTCTTGTAAGGGATATTGTGGAAAGGGGCAAATAAGTACACAATACCAATATTCGTCGTTAGGGTTAAAAGGATGGTAGTAATACCATCCTTTTTTTTGCCTTAATTTCTATCGCCTGCAATTAATCTTTTCTGCCTTCTGATCAACAATACTTAAAAAAACTATTTGATCATGTTCATGACGATCTTGATCTCTTAAAAGGTAATATGTTTTCTTGCCTTTAAACTTTAGCCCAATAACTTGCTTTGGATTTACCGCCCACTTTTCAGCGGAAATAATACAATCACCTGGAGAGAAGCGTGAGGGGTATAGAAAGGCCCTAAATTCTGAAGGTAGCCAATAGAGAGTACTATCTTTAAAAGTATAAAACACACCACCAATAATAAACAGAATGAGCAGAATAAAAACCTTCATAATATTAATAACTTACCACATTTTATATACTTCTTACCCGTTCCAAAAATAAAAGATAATAATGAAACACTTTTTAAAGTTTTCTTAAGTTTTTTATTCATCGCACAACAAAGCTGTGTTACAAACATCCTCGAATTGGGGAATTCACTAGGGTAAAAACAGGGTTAAAGTTAGGGTAGAGAGTTAAAGAAGAGGAGTGAATACCAATAAATTTTGGATTCAATTTTAAAAAGGCCGCTTAATAAGCGGTCTTTTTTTTTAGTTTTTAAATGAGTTTCATTGTTATATACCCAATAGACACCACACAACTTAAAGGGACATAAATGAAAATCAGTCTAGCATCCTTAGATTATCTTATCATTGCATTATATTTTGTTTTAGTTTTTGTTGTCGCATTCTTTGTTACTAGAAAAGAAGATAAGAGTGCTGATGATTATTTTCTAGGTGGAAGAAACCTAGGATGGTTTGCCATTGGTGCTTCCCTCTTTGCTTCAAATATTGGCTCAGAACATTTAATTGGATTAGCTGGTAGTGGTGCTGATTCTGGTGTTGCTGTTGCTCAATTTGAAATTCTAGCAGGTATTATTTTATTAGTTCTTGGTTGGGTTTTTGTTCCCTTTTATATTCGAAGTGGAGTGACGACTATGCCGGAGTTTTTAGAACTTCGTTATAATAAGTTTTGTCGCGATTATTTATCTTTTATCTCAATCATCGCTTATGTACTGACAAAAATCTCGGTTACTATTTTCGCTGGTGCCACTGTATTTGAAGCTATTGGTTTTGAATTTTGGACAGGAGCTGTTGTGGTCGTAGTGGCCACTGGTATCTATACTGTATTTGGTGGTTTAAAGGCCGTTATTTATACAGATCTAATGCAAATGTTTATCATTATTTTTGGTGCCATTGCAGTGACTGTTTTAGGCCTAAATGAAATTGGTGGCTTTAATGCTATTCGAACTGAATTAGAACCAAGCTTTCTATCGATGTGGAGACCAATGACTGATAAGGATTTTCCTTGGACTGGTATTCTCTTTGGAGCACCAATTCTAGGTGTTTGGTATTGGTGTACAGATCAATTTATCGTGCAAAGAGTTCTTAGTGCTAAGAATCTTTCTGAGGCTAGAAGAGGTACTCTCTTTGGTGGTTTTCTTAAACAATTACCTCTCTTTCTCTTTGTGGTTCCAGGGATGATTTGTGCTGTCATGGTAAGCCAAGGAAAGATTGTTTTAGATGAAACAAACCATGCTCTTCCCAAACTGATCTCAACGGTTCTACCAATTGGTTTTAAAGGCTTAGTTATTGCTGGCTTACTAGCAGCACTGATGAGCTCTTTATCTTCAGTTTTTAATTCATGCTCTACCCTAATTACTTACGATTTTTTTAAACGTAAGAACCCTAATATGGATGAGAAAACACTTATTAAAGTAGGCCAGTTCTCAACTGTTGTTCTCGTGATCTTTGGATTATTATGGATTCCACTGATGAAATTAGTAAGTGGTAATTTATTTAATTATCTACAATCTGTTCAGGCCTATATCTCACCTCCAATTGCATCTGTATTCTTACTAGGTTTATTTTCTAAAAAACTTAATGCCAAGGGAGCTATGAGTGCCCTACTAAGTGGTTTTGTTCTCGGTATTACTCGCTTAATTTGTGAGATTAATAAAGATTCTTTAGATGGAGTGATGTTGGCCTATACACAAATTAACTTCCTTCACTTCGCACTCTTTCTTTTTGTTATTTGTAGTGCCATTTTAATTATTGTTTCACTGGTTACAGGTGATACAAAAGAAAGTGTAAAAGACCTTGTATTTGATTTCGCTAATAAAAAGACTTGGACTCAAAGTGATAAATCAGACTTTATCCTTTCGATGCTTTTACTAACTATTATTGGAATTATTTGGGTAATTTTCTCATGAGTGAAATTGTTTTAGGAATAGATATTGGTGGAACGAATACAAAGATGGGTCTTGTCTCTCAGTCAGGGAAACTCCTCGCATTTGAAACTTTCCCAACCAAAGGACCTAAAGACTTTGATGAGTACCAAAAAGAATTATTAATTGTTGCTGAAATGCTTTGTGATAAGGCAAAAATTAAACTTAAAAATATTTTGGCCCTAGGAGTTGGTGCTCCCAATGGGAATGGGGTAAATGGATTCATTGAGTCTCCTCCAAACCTTAAACATTGGGGTACTTTTGATTTTGTAACTCCTATCTCTGAATTATTTGGAAAAAAAGTATTTTTAGAAAATGATGCTAATGTAGCTGCTCTTGGTGAAAAGATGTGGGGTAAAGCAATTGATTTACAAGATTTTATCGTCATTACTCTTGGTACAGGTATAGGAACAGGTGTTTATGCTCATAATAAACTCATCACCGCAAGTCACGGTCTTGCCGGTGAAGGTGGACATATTATTATTGAACCTGAAGGACGAGCTTGTGGATGTGGCGGTAAGGGACACCTAGAAGTATATGGTTCTGTTACTGGTATAAAAACCACCACTAAGGAAATGCTTGGAGAAGATCTACAGTTTAGAGATATTTTTGAAAGATATATGGCCGGTGATAAAAAAATGATGGAAGTTATCGATCAAACTGCCAAGTATCTTGCTCTTGGCCTAAGCCAAATGGGTGCTCTTTTATGTCCACAGGCCTTTATCATGGCCGGTGGTGTTGCCTCCCTTGGTAGTGATTTTGTGGCAAAAATTCAAGAGTATTATGAAGAGTATGTTTACCCTCCATTTAGAGGTAAAACCAAAGTTTTACTTTCAGAGATCTCTACTAAAGAGGGTGCTGTACTTGGAGCTGCTAGCCTTGGTTTTATTCGCTATAAAGAAAGCAATTAAATCTTTTTAATTAAACTCGTTTGATAATTCACCAGATCGATTAACAGCACTATCAAGAGCAATAGAAGTTATCTTTTCAAGCTCATGTTCACGATATTTTTTTACAGCTTCAATAGTGACTCCTCCCTTAGATGTAACTTTATCAATCATAGACTGTAGAGAGTCTTCAGCATTTTCACGCATCAAAAGAGAAGATCCCTCAAAAAGACCCGTTACCATCTTTTGAGCAACCTTCTCTTCAATACCAAATGACTTCAACTTATTCACGAAGCTTTCGGCGAATAAATAAACATAGGCCGGTCCTGAACCGGTCACAGTTGTCACTTCATCAAAAGTTTTTTCACTATCAATTTCAAAAACCTCTGAGCAAGCTTTAAAATAATTATTTATCGTTTCTTTGGTTTCATCAGATAATTCATCAGAGTGTAAAATTAGACTAACTCCCTTTCCATAAAAGATAGGAGTATTAGGCATCACACGTGTCACCTTACTCACACCTAATTTTCTCTTAATCGCATCAATACTAATTGAGGCCATCATCGATATGATATGCTTGTCTTTTAAATCAATTCCTGCTTCAAGAAGCTGAGCTGCTAATTCATCGAATTTTTGTGGTTTAACACCAATTAATAAAGTTTGCGCAGACTTTAACTCATCCAATGAATCAACAGCTTCACCCTTCACCTTTGCGGCTAAGTCTTTGGCCTTAGACTTGGTAGGATTATAGGTTTGAAACTTAACATCTGAGTAACCACCATGTATTCCAAAAACTATGGCACTTGCCATATTTCCACATCCAATTACTCCGATCATTTCGTTTCCTTTTTTTTAAATTCTTATTCAATATCTTTTTCTATTTCTTTAATAATTTTTTCAACTTCAGCATTTAATAACTTCTTATCAAATTTCTTTGCACTGGCCTTATATGGCCTTTCTAATATTTGATAGGCTTTTTTGCCATCAGGAGTCATTAAATACGTTTTATGTAATCTTCTTGCACACTGCATATTTCTTCCCTCCACAATTACAAGTTGGGGATGATTTTTCAAACTGCAAGGTTAGACAAACAAAAAATCTATTGATTAAAATCAACTTATGAAAAAATTAACTATTTTATTAACAATGCTATTTATCTCTTGCAGTGCAACGCCAGAGAAAATAAAAAAATCCCCCCAATACGATATGGAATCTAGAAAATTTAAAAATAAATATGTTGAAGAGAAATCCTTTGGAAAAGTAATTAAATGGCTTTGGAGTCGTGATGCTAAAAAGTGGCCAGAGCATGTCGATAATAAAAGATCTGATGATACAAATGTTGCTATAAATGAGAATGAGTTCGCACTTTCATTTATTAATCACTCTACATTTTTGATTCAAATTAATGGACTTAATATTTTAACAGACCCTGTTTACTCTCTAAGAACTTCCCCTGTT
>CAJXHA010000114.1 GCA_913053615.1 uncultured Bacteriovoracaceae bacterium
AGTAGTGAAATGCAAATGTACACAGTCATTCATGAAATTGGGCATAATATTGGTTCTCGCCTCAACCAAGATGAAGATCCTGAATGGTTAAATATTACGGGATGGATGGAACTTGATGGTGAGTGGAAAAGTTATCGAGATGACAAACAAGTTTCAAAGTATGGTGCCACTAATCCCGCTGAGGATTTTGCAGAAGCATTTAGTGGATATCGCTATGATCCTGAAAGATTAAAAAGAATTAGTCCCAAAAAATATGAATACATGAAAAAAAATGTTTTCCTAGGACTTGAATATACTAGTGAAGCAAAATGTCAGGATACTCAATCGACTTATGCAAGCTTATTAAATGAATTTAATAATTCAAGTATTACTGCTCCTGGTAAGTATGGTGGTTGTAAAGAAAATATGACTGATATTATTCATAAGAAGGCCACCAATATTAAAGAATGTATTGAAAAAGCTGCTTTTGCAAACTTTGTTAATGCAAAGGGTGACGAACTCTCTAATGTAGAAAGAGATGCAATCGTACAAGCGGCGAGCTTTAGTAACTTTTCTGGAGAGAGAGTTTCAGATGAACAAGAACTAAAGGCCTATAAGGAAATCATTGGTGATTTTTTTGGCTCTATTGCTGAAAGTTATTCTAAGTGGGGAGATGATTGTAGCATGTCTGAAAAGTATGGAAATCAAGACCTCTTCAAATTTAATGAGTACCAATTCGGTGATCAATTTGAAGATATAGATACTTCAGAGAATTTAAATGCATTAGTTGCCGGTATTTGTGAAGCTAATAAATCAAAGTTTCAATTAAAGTGTGAGGATCTTGCCCCGCATATGCAAGAGTACTTTCCAAGTCATCTGGGTATTAGTATCGATCTCGCTAAAGTCAAAATGACTACTGAGACCGATCCTAATAGTTTTCGTTGTCTTATTGAGTAAGTTTATTCTAAATGCTTTTAAGCGCCTTTTTTACAGCGGCCTCTGCATCCACTAAGCCATGGCCATAAACATAAGTTGAGCCACTCCCAACTGTTTGAGTGGTACTTTGGATAATATCTTCTACTTGGTCAGCAGTGAAATTTGGATTAATACTATAAATAAGTGCTGCTATGGCACTAACAATTGGGGCAGAAAAAGAAGTTCCATTTGGTGCACTATGAGTATCCCCACCAAATGTGACAAAGGCACGTGTTGTAAAAATATTTCTCGCCGGTGCAACCACATCAACAAAGTCTCCAAAATTAGAACCACATAATTTATACCAACGATTACAATTCCACCTGGTATTTTGTTCTTGAGTACCACCAATAATGAATACATTTTTATGATCTGGCCAAGTTCTACGATTACGGCCTTGATTACCTGCTGAATAAACTAAGAGAGAACCATGAAGTCTTGCATACCTTCCGGCCTCTTCGATTGAATCATTATTAACACCTGTAAAACTCACATTAATCACCTTAGCACCGTGATCAACACCATACTTTATACAGTCAACGATAGTACTCAATGTTGTCGAGCCCTTTTTAGTAGTTATCTTAAGTGGCATAATTTTTACAAAAGGAGCAATTCCAGAAGAATTAAAAATTGAATTTCTTTTTCCTACAATTATCCCACTAACCATTGTTCCATGATGAGTGTAAGGTGTCGTGTCATATGAATTATCTACAAAATTAAAGCCTGGTACTGATTGGCCTTGGAGATCACTATGATCTTCTTCAAAACCAGAATCACATACGGCCACAATCACTTCCTTTGGATTTTTAATTAATCGTGCTGCAGCATCAGCATTGATATTTGTATAATGCCAAGGAGCCTGTGCATTTAAAAGACCATGCATAGGTTTATCATTTTCAATTTCAGGGATATCTTCTGTTTCTATTGAGTTAATTTCAACAAATTTATACTTACCACTTAAAAGCATTTCTAATCTTTTCTTTTCTAAAGTTAGTCTAGCATTTATAGGATGTAAGTATTTTTTTATAATGGTATTAGCATCTTTCGCTGTTTTAAATTGATCTTTTTCAATATAAAGCAGCTCATTACTTGCATGAGCTGAAAAGATAGTAAGAAGAATTAGAAGTGAAAATCCTTTTCGCATAAAAAATCCTTTTAGATAAATAAGTCTTAATACTATTTTATCTAAATATTTTTTATGTGAGCTTATAGGGCATTATTTGCAAAAGAATTTCAATCAAGTATTAAGAACACAAACATTTCCATAGAAAATTCTACCAAGTCTTTGCAAAAAGTGACTTACATGTCAGAATAATCAAATATGCAAAAAGGAATTTAAACATATGGACTCTGAAAACATCGAAACAATTGTTCACGACAGTAATAACCAACTCCAAAGCCTTAGCTCACTTATATATCTAAATAAAGCTGAACTTGGTGCACACTTTAATCGTATTAATGGAATTATCACTTCTCTTTCAAATAAGAATTTTAATTTACGTTTAATTTCTAATAATGATGTTACCTTTAATTTAAAAAAAGAGCCGGCCAGTGCTTTAAAGTTTGATCTTAATAAGATAATTGACAGTGTTGAGGGTGTATATTTCCCAATCATTGTAGAATCCGAAATATTAAACACCAAGAACAGCATTCAGTACAATCCACTTGTTTTTAAGAATATAATTTTTAATATTTTTGATATGAATGAAAAAATTCATACATCATGTCTGTATATTAATTTAGATTTCACAGAAAGTGCCGTAAACTTAAAGTTCAAAAGCGAAGCATCGTACACTAACTTGCCCTCTGACACTTATATGAAAATGCTTAGTTTAATGTGTAAAAAATGTGGTTATTTTCTTAAATTTAAATTTGAAGAAAATAAGAACTTTAAGGTTTTAATAACTATCCCCACATGCAAATAATATTCTATAGTGGATAATATCTGCCCATGATAGAAGTGTAAACTATTGTTTTTAATCAAATATTAAGAATTTATTAAAATTTATTATTTAATACCGATAAAGACTAAGATAAAATTACTTTAAGAGGTTTTTATGGTCGATATGGGAAATAATAAAAGTCAAAAGAGTTTCATCATTGATGAATTGGAGATTTTAAATACAGCTCCAGAAAAAAGTTTTGATGAGATTACAGAAATTGCGGGCCAACTCTGTGAATGCCCAATCGCCATTTTTAGTTTATATGATAACGAAAGATTTTGGTTTAAATCTAAAATTGGCATTGATTTTGATGAAATTAGCTATAAACAATCATTTTGCCAATACGCTTTAGCTAATAATGATGTAATTGTTATTGATGATACATCTAAGGACCCAAGATTTAAACAACACCCCCTTGTAAATAATAGTGGATACAAATTTTTTGCATCTCAAATTGTAAAAGATGAATACGGTTTAGTAATTGGATCTCTTTGTGTAATTGATAAGAAACCTAAATCATTAAGTAATGAACAAAGAAAACTACTTAAAACTCTTACGAGACAGTTAGAAATAAAATTACAGGTAAGAAGGCTTCAAAGAACACTCTTAAAGAAAGAAGAAGAGAAAAAGAGATTTATAAATCAAGTAGTTCATGACCTAAAGAACCCCATTTCTATAATTAAAATGAACCTTGAGGCACAAAAAGCAGTAGATAAAGAGTTTTCAAGCACACGTTTTTATAAAAGAATAAATCGTGGGGTTAATAAATTGAATAAACTTACCTTAACAATACTTGATTATGAGAAATTAACTAACCCTCAAAATATAAATATAAAAGAAAATAGTATTTCCTACTTATTCAATGAAATTAAAGAGGATATCGATGCACTTAAATATGACCATCAAAGCTTTGTGATAGAAAACAATATTTTTCAAAAGTTAAAGTTTGATCATGATGTTTTATATCGAGTAATTGAAAACTTACTTTCAAATTCAATTAAATATGCTGGGCCAAATGCCAAGATCAAGCTTTCAAACGTACTTGAAAAAAACAGCCTTAAAATATTTATTGAAGATAATGGTAAAGGTCTACAGACAAAGCAAATCAAAAGTAGTGATAGTCAAAGTATTTTTAATACAAGCCATAATATAGGCCTTAAGTTTTGTCGTGATGCCATTGAAAACCTAGGTGGAACACTTGAATATGAGTTTATAAATAATAAAGGCTCTATATTCACTATTACGTTAAAAATATAAATTAAACATTATTAAGATAATTATTTATTATTGCTTTAACTTCCATTGCATTCTCAAGCAATAAGGAGTGAGTTGCACCTTTGATAATATGTAATTCATTTTGAATTTCACTAGGAAGATTTTGAATATTTATGAATTTATCATTCTCACCAAAAACATATTTAACTTTAAAACTAAGACTTGCAAGCTTTTCTAACTCATTATCGATATTAGAAAGTCCTGCCAAGAGATCAAGTCTCACTTGTGGATCTTGTTTTAAAAACATATCTTTTAATAATTCTTTATGCTCTAAATTAGTAAGTGAGTCTTTTATAAACAACTCTAATTCTTCTTCACTTGGGTCTTCTTTAAAAAGGACACCAACATTCTCATTGGGAGTAAATAACTCCCCTACATTATCTTTAGTAATAGGAGGAGCAGCTATAGAGATAATACCTTTAATATTTTTATTAATACAGGCAAGCTCAAGAGCAATATGTCCACCCAATGAGTTTCCTATGACAATTGTAGGTGTGTTTATATCTTTACTAATATGAGCTGCATAAGAAGAAATATTATGAGTTGAAGCAAGGATTTTTGAATCTCCATGCCCTGGTAGAGTTAAAAGTTTAAGTGAATCTATATCTATGTGCTTAAAAATTCTTGCATCCTGTGCATTTCCATGGATACCAATGACTTGCATAAAATTCCTTTCTATACTTCATTTAAATAATTTCAAAATTATTTAAACATAAATTAATCTATTCCGATGTGCATAGCATGAATGATTACTTAAAACGCTATCAAATCATTACTATCTATAACACATATGATCTATTTGATAAAAATGCAAGGGTTAGATCACTGCTTTCGGACAATTGGGGCATGAAACTTAGAGGGTATTCAAAGTACTTTCCTTATGGTGTCCTTCCAATAGATCATTATGACTTTCTTTGCCACCACATATTGGTGCTTGATAAAAAGCAAAATAAAGTCATTATGGGTTTTAAATCTCTAACCAAATCAAATTGTGAGCTTTATGGGCATAAGCTTCCAATTAAAGATCATTTAATTATGGATAATATTGAACATTATCAAAAACATTCACTTGGAATTGATCAATGGATTATAAATTGTGAAAGGCGCGGGCAAGACCTTGCTTATAGTACTGGCTTTACCGTAGAGCCTAGTTTAGCTAAAGAGGAAAAAGTTTTTTTAACTGATCTCTTATTTTATCTATTTTATCATTTTTATACGACTTATAAAATCCCTAATATTTTACAGGCCATTAGTGTGCGCTTTAAATTAGATCAAAGGCAAACAAGAATAGGCTTTAATTATTTAAATTATGAAAATGAGCAATTACCAATTATTCAAACTAAGAAGTATGATAATGTAGAAAGTTATATCATGACACTAGATGATTATGGTTTTGGCCATGAACATATTCAGGATTCAATGCAGGTAAAAGATCTTTGGGATAATCGGATTGAGTTTATTGGAGAGCAAAAACTTGCTTCTTCCAAAAAGGCCGCTTAATTTTCTTATATTCGATTTCAAACGTAAATTCACCACGCTCACTTGGTGTTTTTAATTGTTTAATATGACTTTTATACCCTACTTTTTCAAGCACTCTTTTTATAAATTCAAAACGAATTTTTATTGTATTTTTATCCGTATAATTTTCATTAGGACAATGATCTAACATCTCTGCTGTTTGGGAAGTATGGATTAACATTTTTCCATTATTTGATTGCTCGATATCATAAGTCCAATTGCGCTCAATTAAATGAATATTCTCAAATAAAGACTCTCCTGGCTTTCTATTATCTAAACAATCAAAGAAAACATCTCCAAAAAAGTCCGTGGCCAAAAAGGCATCTGCATTTCTTTGAGCAATATTAGTTAAGCTCTTATCATCGATATAACGACTTAGAAATTGAATTAAATCAAAGATAATAGTGATAGACATTTTCTTATGTTCACTAAGGTGCTTGGGATTAATTTGAAGATACATTAGAGCATCTTGATATTTTTCGTACTCAATAAATTCATCAAGCACAGACTTTAAAGAAGTCGTTGAAGAATAGGCACCATGTTTAAAGCGCTTGGGGAGATCGTTACAAGATTGGGCACAATGAATAGATTTTAAATAATTAGCATCGACACTCTGATATAATAAATGAGTATAATGTACTTGTAGGTTATTTGCTATTTGTTGCAGTGATAATGCATCAAAATTATGATGTCTTTTAACTCCATCAAAAACCTGAGTGGAGTCTAATCCACAACATTCGATTAAGTGCTCTAAGTAAAAATTCAGCTCATTAGGTAGCACAAGCTATTTCCCATCCATCATTTAAATTATTTAACTTAAAGCTTCCATCCCATTTAAGTAGAGGTGCAAGTTTATCAAAATGTGAAAGATTATAAAGTGATCTAAATTTTTCAAAAGTATCATCAAGCTTTAACTCTTTTAAAAAACTTTGATTTGTAGCTTTTACAAAACAGTTCTTATCTCCAATAAATTCATAATTAGAGTTTATTTCAAAATGACTTGCAACAAATTTAGTAAGCTTTTTAAATGCTACTTCACCAGCAGATGAAACCTTTAATGAATCGAGAAAAAATGAATGAGTATCACTTATATCATTATGATTTAAAATCTCTTGATAATTATCAATACTAATAAGGCCTTTTTCTTCTATGGCCAAAAAGATATCTTGTATCGCCAAAATACTAATTGGAAGATTTTGAATCACAAAATAATCAGGATCTAATTTTAAAGAAGTTAAGAGTTCATTTTTCTTTTCTTCACCTAATTTATGGGAAATGAACTTTAAAAAAGGATAGACTGATCTAACGGTTGATCCTCTAAGAGTATCATAGCGTTTTGGCATCTTTTTAAAGCTGCCATACTTTGGACTCTTTTTAAGGTTAAATTTTATGGGGTCTAATTGCTCAATTTTTCCAGTTGTAATACACCTAGCATCTAAATGATATCTTTCTACTAAGTTTAACCATTGCATTGCCGTTAACTCTAATACACCCATCTCAATCCTAGAAAGAGTTGATTGATTACAATCTAATAGTTGAGCAAATTCAATTTGATTAATTCCATGATATTTGCGTAATGCTCTTAAAATTTTACCGGTATTATCTTGCATATTACTTCCTTTATCCTTAAGTGTCACAGATTCATGCCGATATGCATAGTATATTTTTGGAGAATTAATGAAAAATTTATATATTCTAGAACACGCTGCAGAATGTGAAAGACTAAATCAACAATCAGAAATCGAGCAGTTTTCAATTGCTGATGAATTAAAAAAAATTAAGTTCCCTGAAGTTGGAAATGTCTTAGATGCGGGCTGTGGATCTGGACTTGCTGCCAGATATATTAAAGAAGTTTTCCCTACTCTTGAAGTTGAAGCATGTGATAGTTCTGAAGCGAGAATTGCAGATGCGATGGCGGAAAAATCTGAAATTTATTATTATCACGCTGATATTAGTGAGCTAGATAAGCTTGGAAAGTTTTATGATTTAATTTTAAATCGATACGTTGCCCACCATCTTAATGGAAAGCTTTATCAAAAATGCTTACATGCTTTTTATGACTCTTTAAATGTACAAGGCCAGGTCATTATAATTGATGCAGATGGAGCACTTATAAATATAGGGACCACCAATAAAAAATTAATAAAATATCTTGATAAAATAAAAAAACATTTCCCAGGAGACTTACAGCAAGCCAGAAAAATTCCAAGCATGCTTAAGAGCGCTGGTTTTAAAGATATAAAATACGATATTGAAGTTATGAATTTTCAAGGTAGTAATCGAATTAAAGAGATTCAACAATATGAACAAAGATTAGAGTTCTCTAAGGATATGTATATTTTTATTCTAGGTAATAAAAGTGAGTATTTAAACTTTAAAGAGCTGTATCTTAATGAAATTAAAGACTCTCCACTTTTTTATAATAAGTTTATAATTAATGCTCATAAATTCTAAGAACACTTTTTTATAGAATCGATAATTTCTTCAATAATAATTGGTTTTGTTAAAAAGCCATCCATCCCTGCATTTAAACATCTTACCCTATCTTCATCAAATGCACTGGCAGTAAGAGCATATATTAATGGTTGTTTGATTGAAAGTTTTCGAATATTTTTTGTAGCCTCGACACCATCCATAATAGGCATGTGTTGATCCATAAATATCAAATCATAATTATTCAATTTAGCCATTGCGACAGCTTCCTCACCATTATTAGCAAGAGTAACATCATACCCTATTTTTTGTAGCATACGTCTAGCGACCATTTGGTTCACAGGATTATCTTCAGCTAAAAGAATTTTTAAATTTGGATTTAACTCTTTATTTTGACTAAAAGCAAGAACATCGGCCTCTTTATCCACTGATTGCGCAACCCTACACTTTAATGAGAATGTAAAAACTGAGCCTTTATTTAACTCACTTTTAACAGCAATTTTTCCTCCCATAGCATTACTAAGTCCCTTACAAATTGCAAGCCCTAAACCAGTGCCTCCATACTTTCTAGTCGTAGATGCATCTACTTGTGAAAACTCATCAAAGAGTATTTTTTGATCCTCTTTGGCAATACCTATCCCATCATCCTCAACGTTAATATAAACTTCACAAAAATCATTTTCGAGCAGCTTAATATCAAAGTAAAAATTTACATTAGAGTTTGCAAACTTAATTGCATTTCCTAATAAGTTTATTAAAACTTGTTTAAATCGAGTGACATCTCCCATTATATAATCAGGTGTATTTTCATTTATATGTGAATTTAGAACCACACCTTTTTCTGAGGCATTTATATTTAGTAAATTAATAATATCGTTGATTGCTTTTTTTACATCAAAAGCTCTATTCTCAATACTTAAGTTACCTGACTCAATTTTTGAAAAATCTAAAATATCATTAATAATAATTAGCAATGAATCACCTGAGTTTTTTATAGTATTTAAAAGCTCTAGTTTTTCAGGGTCTTTAATTTCATCAATTAATAATGCTGTACTTGAAAGGACAGCATTCATGGGTGTTCTAATTTCATGGCTCATAGTAGCTAAGAACTTAGATTTACTCTTAGATAATTCTTCTGCACGAGCTTGTTCCTCTTTAATCTTTATACTCACATCTCTAAAAGCACTAGCGGCTTTTGCTAATGAACCAATTTCATCTCTCTGGTTGATAGCAGGTATTTCTTTACTTAAATCTCCCTCAACAAATGAATTAAAAGTACTCGCGATCTGCTCAATCTTTTTTGTAATACTATTGTGAATATACCATGCAATTAATACAATAAACAAAATTGATATTAAGGTATATAAAGTTAGATCTCTTTTGTTTTTAATAAACTTCTGATCACTGATTTTTTTTATATTATTAAGATCTTTAATACTTCCAACTCGTAAGTTTTGAGTTAAATTAGTAAATTCTATGGCCGTACCGGCCATTACGACATTAACAAGGGAGAGATAAACTCTATTTGCTTGTTGTGTTTGTTTAAATACTTTTTTAAAACCTTTTATCAATTCACTTATTTCTTTAGATTTAACATTCTTCTCATTTAAAATATTCATATGCCTGAGATATGTTTTAATATTTTCATTAAAAACTGCATCTCTTCTAGAGAAATATTTAATAGCGTTATAATTAATATTATTCCAATCTAGAATAATTTGATTTAATATTAATAATTCAAAGCCTTTTTTTCTTCCC
>CAJXHA010000115.1 GCA_913053615.1 uncultured Bacteriovoracaceae bacterium
TGCTACATTTCTAATCGACTGTACGGGAACAGAGTTTTTCATGGCAGTCCATACTTGCCTTAAACGTGTTGCGGCCAGGCCACCAATACGCATTGCTCGTCCAAAGCTCCTTCCAATAATTCCAACTCTTCTTGCATTATTGGCAGGAAAAAAGCGACGAGCTCTTGTTGCAATTCTGGCAGAGGCCCTTGCTATTAAACCACCACCCACACGTGCGGCTCCAACAGCTGCACCAACTGAACCTGCTGTTGCAATCTCTTGTAGTCCTAAACCAAGTACATAACCAAGGGTTCCACAAACCATATTTGTTCTTTGAGCACAATTAGCACAACTCCAAGAAACTGGTCTTTTACAACTCGACATATAGGGATCACCTTCCCATTCATCACAGCCAAAGCGATTCATAATAGAATCTTTCATACTATTTAAAATACTATTGGCGACATCATAGGCCCAAGCAGCTGGGTTAGAAGAAAAGCTTCTAACACTTGCATCACTTTGATGAACAGTTGCAAGCTCGGCCGTTTCATTAGCCGCGTCGATTTGTTCTTGAGTAGGAGCTTCTTGTTCTCCCATAAAACCAAGACCAAATAAGGCAAGTGTATCACTTAAGCTATAGGCAATACCAGCACCCGCATTGGGACGACATCTATCTTGGTCCATATTTACACCTGCGGCATTACACCCTAAATTGACAGCTGTATCTGTAATGACATTCGTACTTATTAATTTTGCGACAGCACAGGTAACACTTCCCATACAAGATCTCATACTTTCATTGCGTGATTCTTCACACATATTTTGCATCGTGAGAACTTCATCCATTTCTCCAACAAGTTCATCAGCTGTGCTCATGGTATCTTCTTGGGTACAAGTGATCTCCGGGTGCTCCTCTATAAGAGCATCAATTGCTTCCATCTCATCATGAAGAGCTGCAAGTTGTTCTGGACAATCAATTATCGTTTCATGAATAGAAACATCTGGTTGATGAAAAATGACATTTCCAACAAAGTCACCCTCTGGGAAACATACAGTATGCAGTTCATTTGCCATTTCATTGAAGAAATACATTCTTGTGGTTAAGTCTGCCGCAGCATCATCTTCTATTTCTTCTTGGGTATAAGATTGAAAACTTATAAGTAAAAGGAGGAGGAGCGATAAGAATCTTACTTGCATTGAAAACTCTCTAGAATTTTTTTATTCTTAATCGCTGCATCTTTATGAACTAAGTTTGTCATGGTTCTAATTTCAAAAAACTTTCCATCACAAAATGTATAATATCTTTTTGAGTCGTAAGTATTACTTTTTACTTTATAAACACTACGAGTAATGTACATTTTTTGACTTCCGACTTTGATCTCTTGCATGGGCTCATACTTTAAAAGCACTCCATCATGTTCTTTTAACCAAATCTCTTTGCCTTTTTTATTTTTGGAATCAAAGTACTTCATCCTTTTTGCGTCAATTTTAAACTCTGCTTGATCACTAGGAATAACTTGAATTGTTGGTCTACCTGTTGCGGTACTCCCTGGAGCAAGAAAGGTAAATGGAACCCCATAAAAACCTTTCATCATCTGCCAATTTGAGGGGATATCAATTGAGAAGCGCTTTTGATTTCCAATATTAGCGATTGCTGAACTAGTGAATAGTAGAATAATAAGTAAACGAGTCATGACTCTATTTTATCGGAATTCTTGAGAATAATGTTAGTAATTGCCTTAAGGCTTTGAAATCATTGAGATTAATTCTCAGAGCTTACCAGAATTATGGGCACTTTGAATAAAATCGCTATAGTTTACAATGACTTAGAGACTAGAGTGTATTCATGTACGCGCTCTTTATCTCCAAGGTGGTCAAAGAAATGTTCACTTATATTTCCCTTACGTACACAAGCACCACAAGCGAGTATGATTCCATTTTCTTTGGCCTGTTTTATACTCATATGAACTAAGGCAGATGATAAACGTGCTCCTCGAGCATTTGGATCCATGACTAAGCTTTTAATAATGATTCGTTTATCATGATCTGGATAAGAAAAGACGTATCCAAGTTCCTTGCCGTTTTGATCTAAGATAAAATAACTGTATTGAAAGTCAAAATCTTTTAGTGCAAGAATATGTGTCATCTCATATTGTTCACGGCTAATTGGTTCATAAAAGTAGTTTTGACTAAAGCCACCAATATTCATGGCATAGAGTTTATCTATTTCACCATTCTTTGTGATGTCGATTGTTCTAAAAGTATAACCCTCACTTACCACTTTATCATAAGCAGTTTTTGTACGTTCATAGCATGGCATAAGTGAGGTATAAAAACAGCTTAGATAGTCTTGATCGAGTTGATAATCTAATGTTTGAATGTGTTCAAGGTATTCTTTAGGTGAGTTTGGCTCCCACGAGCGATTATCATCAAAACCTTGCATTTTAAATCGATTACCAAACCAAACATTTATATCAATAGGTCCCATTATTTTATTTCTATTATTCGATTTTGTATAAGCTTCGACTTCACTCATTAAGAGTTTAAGGATTTCTTTCTTACTTCGGTCATATTCTAAAAAACCAAAGAGGACATAGTCTTCATCGGCTTTCGTTAAATTGGCACAAACGCGCCCAATATAATTTGCACCATCATGAATTAAAATAAGTTCTTTAGGAACATCTTTAAAGACATTAAGAAGATGAACAACTGAGGCAGGTGAGCTTGCAGGTCTATTATAATCTTGATTTAAACTTAAGTTTAGGGCCGCAAAGTTTTTAATAAACTCTTCTTTATCTGTGGCTTGGCTTAATTTTTCAATCTTCATGAATTATCCTTACTTCACCTTGAGTTGCATTCAGTTCAACAGTCATTCCTGTTTCTAGTTTTTCTAGTAGGTCACTTGGAACACCAACAATCGTTGGAACACCAAGCTCTCGTGCAATAACTGCAGAGTGGGAAAGGAGACTTCCTCTTTCAATAATGAGTCCACCGCAAAATGGAAAGAGAGGGACCCAGCCTGGATCAGTTCTCTTAGTCACTAAGATTTCTCCATTCATATCTTTGGCATCGTCAATGGTGTGGGCAACTCTTACTTTCGCCTTAATACTTCCTGGACAACAAGAAGTTCCATAAAATAAGTCAGGGTCATCACTTACTCTGATTTTGTTTTTTAAGAGATCACCGGATTGAATAATTTGCATGTTTTTTAAGCTCATGCCATTTGCTCCATAAGCTAAAAAACGATCTGGTGGATCCATTTCTTCTTGATAAACCTCAAACTCTTTTCTTCTAAGTTTTGCAAGCTCCTTTAGAGAAAGTGATTCCGCTTTACCATCTATAAAATCAAATATTTCTCGATAGGTTAGATAAAATGCATCTTTTTCTTGTTCGATTAAATCAAGAGAAAGTAGGTGTTTATCTACTGCACGAAACATTCTGCGTGAAATACCAAAAGACTTACTTCTTAAAAAGCGTAAGTTCTCTCTATTTTTAACTGCGGCTCTTGCATGCTTTAAGATCCAATTAAAGATAAGCTTTTTTATTCCACCGATTTGAGAGTTAACAATACCTTCGGCCTTATCTCTAATTTTTCGTTCATTCTCATACATTTTATCAATGCTATAGTTTTTCATTTTCACATAATTACGAATATTATCAAAAATAAAACTTGGGTTTGTATAAAGATCATCTTCTTCTAGCTTCTGCTCGTTATTACAACGAAAACCATAATTTTTAAGATAGTCATGAATATCATTCATTACTTCAGTCGGTAGTTCATTTTTCCTAAAGAGATCAATTAACTCTGGTGTTTCCTTATTTGTAAATAAGCTTTGCCATTCAGTATTTTGATCGTACTTATTAGAGAGTTTCATTAAGGTTATGGTTGGAAGAGTAGAATCAACTTCACCTTGGCCACATAAGAGATCATTTTGAATGTTTTGTGACTCGGCATCAGTTGTAATCCATTTTTCACAGAGAGCTTTTAATGTCCCAAAAAAGAGCATCACAAGAAAGTCATTTATAATCGGTGCTTTCCAAGAATAAGTTACTTGCTCATTCCAATGGGTATAAAGATCTTTTATCTCTCTTAGATTCTTTTTTTCAAAATCAATAGCTAAGTACTCATCATATATTTTGAAAAAATGTGCTCTAAAATTCTTTGTGATTGTTTTAATAGTAAAGAACTTATGAATAAGACTTAAAAGGACAGAAAGCTTTTTAGCCCCTGAGTATTGAGGTATTTCATTTACAAAGTTAAAGAGTTCTTGTTGTTCGTCATTTAACTCTTCTCTTACTCCCATCATGGTTTCCATAAAACCTTGGTTACTGGCAGAGCCAGGAATGAGAAAGAGCAATTTATACCAATTGATTAAATTATAATAAACTCGGCCTCTTATAAAACCAAGCATATTTTCATAAGCATGATCATATTCACTAATTATATGCTCTGGAACTTTTAAAACTCTACAAGTTTGACGATAGACAATTGCATAGGCCTCTTTGGTTAAAGAGAATGTTAGAGGAGTGGTTACTCCTGCAAAACTTTCTACAATATTTGAATTATCCCAAAGTGTAGCATATCCACCATTAATGCCATCATCATAATAAGCTAAATTAGGAAGAGTTGTGATTGGACGCATTTGAACCACATAAATTTCTTGCTCGGCTATGGCCCACTCAATATCTAAGGGGATTTTATTTTTTTCTTCAAGTTCAATTGCAAGCTTTGCTAACTCTTGTAATTGAGCTGTTGTTGCAGATGATTTTTCACGCAGATGACTTTCAACGCTTATGGTTTTAAGACCTTTTTCACTTGGATTTTGAACATAGGCCTCTTCTTTTAATACTGCTTCCGTTTCAGTTTCCATATTTTCACGATTCACTTTATGGTGATCTGCTTCAAAGGCTCCGCTGACAAGTCCTTCACACTGTCCATATAGAGACTCAATAATTATATTTTTTCGATCAACCTGATCAATTGGGTTTCTGGTGAACATAACCCCGGAAACCTCGGAGTTAATCATTTTTTGAATGACAACACCCATGGCTATTTCAGTAGTTGTTAATTTATTTTCGATTCTATAGTCAAGGCATCTCTTTGAATAAGCTGAGGCCCAACATAAAAGTAAAGCTTCTGTAATTTCCTCAATACCTTTTTGAAAAAGAAAACTTTCAAACATTCCGGCAAAAGAATGCTCTTTAGAATCTTCATCAAGACCAGAGGACCTCACGGCCACAAAAGCATCGAGTAAATCATTCTTTTCAAGTTCACTTTTTAATAACGTTTTGTCAGAGTCTTCTAACTTAATACTTAGTACTTTATCTCTAACCAGCTGACTGGCACTTTCAGTATCTTTTATGTCTTTGAGAAATTGAGATAGATTAAGAGCTTTAATGTATTTTTCAAATAACTCACTGGTTGCAGTGATAAAGCTTGGTACAGGAGCACCTTGATCTTGCATTACTTTTAGGTTCTTGGCCTTACCACCACCAAGTGTAGCGAAATCTTTTTGAGAGTTTTGTGCATTTAAAAAAGCAATCATTAGAGGAGTCCCTTTATTACTAAGAACCATAGATTATATATTAATACTAAAGAAATGATTCCCTCTAGTTGTTTAAATATCTTTTCATCTTTATAAGCACGTACTTGAGTTAGTACAATGAGAATAAAAGGAATAAACGTATACCAAAAGGCATTGAGTAGAATACCACCAATGACACTTAAGCTAGCTAGAACCGTTATAAGTAGGTGAGTCTTAACTTTACCATAGTGTACTAGATATGTACCAAGAATTGGATCTGCTTGTGGATCCATTTTTCTTCCAACTTCGTATGTAAAGAATGCACTTAGAATTACTAAAATAAATCCAATAACAGAAGGTAAAATTATAAAATTCCCCTCAAGGATTGTCGTCGCAAAAAGAATGATGGGAACAATAATTAATTGATGAGTAATTGCATAGATTAGAGGAGACTTGGCCAGTTTATCTCCAAGGAAAAACTCTTTATACATTAAGAATAACCAAAGATTGACGATGCCAAGTAAGACTGTAGCAACTTTGCCATAAATCATATAACTTGGAATCATAAGTCCTAATAGAATTGCAAATCCAATATACATTAATGAACTAACTTGTTTTAAAGTGACAAGACCTCTTGGAAGAGGGCGATCAGGGTGAGCCACCTTGTCTTTTTCAAAGTCTTTTATTTCATCCATAAATCGCAGTTCAGTTATAAATGCTACTAAGACTGCAAAAATTAGATAAAAGTCATATGGATAAAAGTTAACGTCAATGACTTCTTTAGCACTAAAATAAAGACCAAATGCCAATATGAGATTGGGAATAACCGGAACTCTCTCTTTAATAAAAATAAGAATGTTCTTCATACTACTTCCTTTTTCATAACTTTGAACTCTATCAATTCTTGCCTTGTGACGAACATCGCGTATTATTTTTCGTTCTATAATATAATCTATTGCAGGAAAATTTTCTTTTATTTTTTTCTTATCTAACTTTTCACCAAATAAAATAGTTTTTCCATTTAATGTCTTTATAAAGCTAGCAGAGGATTGGTTAAAGCTATAAACACTTTGTTCAAGTTTAAACTCCGCTGGGCTTTGAAAGGCCCTTCCTGCATAAAAAAGTCCTTCCTCTGTCTGGTTAATTCGATCACCCATATTATGCCAAAGAGTGCCATTCTCATCGAGATATTTATTCTCTTTATTGGCTTTTTCATCGTTTTCATACATTGGTGAAACATGCTTACCACTAACATATAATGAGTCTTCCATTGTCATAAGGCTGATTTCATCAACTGCATTACCAAGAAAAAGAGTTTGAAAGTAACCATGTTCTTTACTCTTTTTTATGGATTCGCTCAAATCACTTAGTGCGACAGGCTCTGCTTCAGTTGAACCATATACATGGTGCATACTTGCATTTGGCCAGCGCTCAATGACTTTCTCATATAATCTAATATCGGCTAAAGCTCCTCCAATATGAAATGCTTTAAGCTCGAGAGTTTTTGTATTGTTTAGAAGTTTATGTAAAAAAGCAGGTCCACAAGCTGTTGTATCAACTTGAAAGTCCTCTGGTAGAGAGTCTAATTGGCGTAATATACTCGGCTTCCATGAAGTTGGTAGGACAAGACTTCCTTTACCTAATGTTAAATTTAATAGCACCACATTAGTAAAAACAGTTAAATCTAATTTAGGGTATTGATCATAGTGTAAATACTTTTTAAGTACTTGAGCTTGATCCATTAGATACTGATGCTTTCTATGTACACCTTTTGGAACGCCACTGGTACCACTGGTAAAAGTTAAAATGGCATGATCATTTGGATCCATATCTTCCACAATAATTTCACTCAACTTTTCTCTGCCTTGATTTAAGACTTTAGATTGAAATTGGTGTGGAATCTTCTTTGCTTCTTTACTCTTTGAGAGAACTAATTTCCCGAGTGTTCCAGTCATAATTCCACGGGGTTGAATTTTTAGAAGGATATTATTAATTGCTTCACCTTTCATCCAAGGTTCGATAATGAGTAAGCGAACACCTAATCCAAGTGAAGCGAGTATAAAGGCATAAAGATCTGCAGTAGGGGACTCAAATAAAAGAAGTGCATCACCCTTTTTATAGCCATTATCAAGAAGATACTTTTGGGCTGTTAAAGACTTTTCATAAAGCTCATTAAAACTAGTTGCTTTTTGAAGAGAGTGTAATCCCTTAAAAAAGATAACTGCAGGTTTATCTGATTTAACATGTGCTGATCGAAGGTAATTTTCCAGACAATTCATTTATAGTGTCGTCTCTTGGCCTGTTTCGATTCCTTTCTTATTAAGTTTTTTTATGGCGTGTTCACGACAAAGTAACATCTCTTCATCTGTGATCTCCATTCGATGACCCATAATTGCAGCTAAACGAATTCCATGCTTACGAGCAAGCTCATCGATTTTAAAGACTTTATTATAACTAATGTCACGAGACATACTAAAAGATTCGTATAAACCTTCCATTGCGAGTAAAGCAGTCTCAGCTAGACATGCATAAACAGTATTGCCTGAGAGGCCAATATCAATGCTAAAGTCTACTTTTCCTGGAAGTTCAACCTCACCACTTGCGATCACAAGCACATCAGGTCTTTTCTTGGCATCTTTTTCAGAAATATCAAATGGACGAGAAACATCACAAATGACACAACCGGGTTTTACTTTTTCAATCTCAAGTATTTTTCTACCTTGAGCACTGGTGGTGGTAATAATTAAATCACATTCACCTAAGTATTCTTCAGGTTTTGTTGCATAGACTATTTCACATTCAGGATTAATTTCCTTCATTTCATCGTGTAGTTCAATTAATTTATATATTTTAGGGGCAACGATAATCACACGATCCCACGACTGACAAAGAATTTTTGAATTTACCTTTCCAATACTTCCAGTCGCCCCAACAATCATGACGCTACCTTTGTATTGGCCATCAACTTTTTTAACAAAATTCATTTTATCAATGGCATAACTTGCGGCCCAAAGGGTGGCTGCCGCAGAAAGTGAGTTTCCTGTTGTGACTGGAATTGGACTATGACGGTTTACTGTTACTCCAGCATCTCCAAATACTTTAGTGTAGGCCCCTAATCCAATGATTTGATTCCCACGTAGGTCTGCTTTTTTGGTAATATTAATGAGCTTATTATACATTTTCTTTTTTGACTTACTAAGCATCATCTTAGGAGTTTCAGGTACAGAGTAAATATCACCAATTGCAAGTGTACCATCGTGTTCACTTTCAATTCCTTTTATTTGCCCGTATAAGAAGCCGGGCATATGAGTGGCTGTTTTCTCTAATTTATCTGCAAGGAACTGGTTTTTCTTAAGCTTATTAATCACAGGCATCTTTAAAAGATCACGTGAACTTAATGGGTGGATAATAAAAGCAAAACGATTTGGTTTTTTCTTTTGATCATCTTTAATCTTTACTGCTCTGGGGCGTAAGTTTAAGCGTTCAATATATTCGTGAATTTCTTTTTCATCAAGCGGAGTATTATCATCTTTAAGTGCCTGAAATAATCCTTCTAGGTATGTGTACCCATGAAAGTGTTCCTCATGAAAGTCTGCAGAACATTGATAAATTGTCCCGCAGTTTTTTGACTCTAAAATCTCTCTTACTTGCGGTGTAAGTGACTCTACTATAATATCCTTACCCTCAAGGTCTGGAAGAGTGATATAATCTAATTGTGTTGTATTGAGTACATAAATATCACTTTCAAAAAACTCTTTAAACCCAGGTACTTTTCTAAGCCATGGTTTAGAAAAATCAGCTTGATTAAAGCGTGTTATCTTCTTTTGAAAATAATAGGGAAGAACTGTTTTTAAAAACTTTTTATATTGAGTGAGTGAGCGCATTAGGTATGGAGCTCCACTTGCAAAGTATGCATCAGCAAAGCGAAAACGAGCATCTTGAGCTTTTAATTCATCTAGTAAGTGGTATTGAATAAAACCACTAAAAAAGCCTAGTTTCTTATTTTTAATAAAATATGGATCTTCTTTAATAAAGTGATTAATTGCCCATGGAGTAAGGATCTTTCTTACGATAGTTCCATCGAGTAGAGGAGTTGGGTAAGCAATTTCTCTAAATTCTTCTAAAAGAGGGTGAGAGAAATATTGATCATCAATATGAATAGGGTTTGGTAGACCTGAAATGGTAATTGCATCTGCAACTCCGCGATAGTTTTTTAAAAGATCACGAGCAAGATCCAGATTAAAATCAACACCAAGTTTTTTGATCCTTACTTTTTTTCCAAGAATATCAAACTGATTGTCTGTATTCTCTGCGGCAGTACCCATTGTAATATGAATGATTTGTTTCATACTC
>CAJXHA010000116.1 GCA_913053615.1 uncultured Bacteriovoracaceae bacterium
GAGACAGAGCTGAGACTAAAAGAGAATGCCATAAGTGAGGCCGAGGAACTAATCATTAGCTCACTGCAATCGATCTATAAGTCATTTAAAACAGGTATAAAATATCAGTCAGACATGGGTAATTTAATTAATAATAACGCAAAAGTCGCTGATACCACTAATCCAGAAGAAAAGACTTTATAGCTTTAATATTATGGACATAAATCATGATGTTTGATATATCAAACACATGGATAGCAATTACGTAAAGCTCTCAAATTCAGAGAAAGGCCTATTTTATCGAGTGGTAAAATTAAATGACGAGAAAATCGCATTAAGGCTTACTCAATTAGGTTTTCATGAAAGCTCTCTGGTCATGCTAAAAAGAAAAGCTCCCATTTTTAAAGACCCATTACTTTTTCAAGTAGGAGAGTCTCAAATTGCTTTAACTAGAAAAGAAGCAGAAACAATTGATGTACTTGAAGTACAGGGAGAACATTATCATGAGTAATATCGCTCTCGTTGGCCTTCCCAATTCAGGTAAATCTTCTTTATTCAATGCTCTTACAAAAAGTCGTCAAAGAGTCGCAAACTTTCCAGGGATTACTGTTGAAAAAAGAATCGGAAGCCTTACCTTTGAAGAGAGTACTTTTACCTTATTAGACCTTCCTGGGGTTTATACTTTAGATGTAAGTACCTTAGATGAGAAAGTTACCCGTGACTATATCTTAAATAAATCAACTGATGATAAAGCAGAAGTATTTGTGCTTGTTATTGATTCCACTAATATTAAAAAAAGTCTTTATCTCGCACTACAAATTAAAGATCTGGGACAAAAATTTGTGCTGGCTTTAAATATGATGGATGTTGCTCAAAAAAGAGGACTGGCCATTGATACTGATAAACTAAGTGCAGAGTTTGATTGCCCAGTGATACCTATTGTCGCAACCGAGGGAAAAGGCCTAAATGATCTCATTAAATCAGTTAAAGAATTAAGCCTGACTCCAAGTAAGGAAGTCATTACTGAAAAAGACTATCAAAGACAAATTAAAGAAAGTAGCTATATTAAATCTAAACTAAGAAAGACTGAAGAGATAATGGATAAAGTTATTACTTCAACTCTTACAAAAGATACTTTTACTGAAAAACTAGATAATTTTCTACTTCATCCTGTTTATGGAGTGGTAATCCTTTTTGCACTTTTACTTGGAATGTTCCAATTGCTCTTTGTGGGGGCAGATCCTTTTATTGGAATGATTGAAAGTTTATTTGAATTTCTAGGGGAGCTTGCAACTCAATACATTCCTGATGGATACTTTCAAAGTTTAGTTGTTGATGGAATTCTCGCTGGAGTGGGAGGAATTTTAGTTTTCTTACCCCATATTATTTTCTTATTTTTAATTATCTATACTCTGGAAGATTTTGGTTATCTAGGACGAGCGGCTTTTATGCTTGATTATCTTATGCGCCGATTAGGTCTTCCTGGTAAAGCAGTTGTTCCTCTTTTAAGCAGTCACGCTTGTGCCATTCCAGGAATAATGAGTGCGAGAATTATAGATAATCCTACAGAGAGACTTATAACAATGCTGGTTTCTCCGCTAACAACTTGTTCTGCACGACTACCAGTTTACACCCTTATCATTGCCGCCATGATCCCCAATGATACTTATATGGGCTTTGGCCTACCAGGCCTAGTACTTTTTGGCCTCTATGCCATGGGGATAATCAGCGCTTTTATAATCGCCTTTATCCTAAAGAGTTTTATGCCAAATACATCTCCAAGTTATTTAATGATGGAGCTTCCTGAATATAGAAAACCAAAGTTTTCAAATATCATTAGAGCAAGTCTGCAAAAAGGTATGCTCTTTGTTAAAAAAGCGGGAACAGTTATCTTTGTTCTTTCCATGCTTATTTGGGCCTTAGTCACTTTTCCTAAAGCACCTGAGAATGCAAGCGAGCCGGCGATCAATTATTCATATGCAGCTAAAATTGGAAAAACTTTTGAGCCAATCTTTAGACCAATGGGCTTTGATTGGAGAATTACTACCGCATTAGTACCAAGTTTTGGAGCGAGAGAAGTTCTTGTGAGCTCACTTAGTACTGTGATGGCAGTGGAAGCTGCTGATGAGGAAGAAGCTGAAAAGGGTTTACGCGCTTTAATCAAAAACGAATTTAGCTTTGCCGCGATGTTAGCTCTTCTTGTTTGGTTTATCTATTCACCACAGTGTATCTCAACTTTTGCGGTTCTGCGCAAAGAGACCAATAGCTATAAAATGCCGATTCTTTTTGGTGTCTACACCCTTGTGCTTGCTTATGTGATGAGCTTTATCACGTATCAGGTTTTTAGTTAGGTACGCGGTCCTTTTTGGAAATTACAAAGACTTAGCTTTCTTTACAATGTATTCATTAAATTAAATAATTTAACTTTCGTAGTCGGGGAGTCAGTGTGAAAGTTTTTTTATTATCAATTCTATTTATGGTTTCATGTTCAATTGAAAGACAAACAATAGAAGATCATGATCACCTCTATGAAAATAATTCTTGTATAAAAGAGTACTTTGAAGTTGAAGAAAGTACTATTGAGCAAGTTCAAAGAGTCGCGAGTACTACGACAGGAACGAGTATTAGCTATGTATTAATAGGAAGTGCTTATACTGGAGAGTTCTTATTAAAAGTTGTTGGTGGTATTGGTGTCGGCGTTATTATTTGTTCACCTGTCATAGCCGTTGAAGGAGCTCTAAGAGGAGGGGGAAATGCCTCTGGAGAATGTATTGGACGAGTTGGGGGTGAATTTATTGATACTAAGTATGAATTTAGTAAAAAAGTTGATGAAGAAACAGCTGAACTAAGATGTGATCAGTACGACCATATAAGTTCTGGATTAAGGCGAATTGCAAGTTGTCTTATGAAAGAAGAAAACTACAAAGATGCTCTTTCACAAATTAATGTCATTAAAGAAGATAAAATCTATAAATGCCTCTCTGATAAAGAAAAAGATAAACTTGATGATATGCTTGAAGAGATTAATGGTAGTTTAGCAATAAAATAGCATGCCAAGTCTTTAAAACTTCCAAAAGGGACCGCGTACCCTAAATGTGTAAAAAGCTTAACATTCACTTAAAGTCTTATTAAAGCAACTAAATCTCAAACACTTATAATAGTAGTATGAGAAATAGATATGAAATTGACAAAAGTATAGGGGATGAAAATAATCCAAGTGAACCTTCGAGTCCTTCGATCGTTCCGCCTAGAAAGCCTAGGAAGGATCCCAAACCTAATAAATTACCACCAAGGAAACCTGGACGCGATCCAAAGCCTAGAAGGCTTCCGCCAGATGATCCGAGTTCACCAGTTAAAGAGCCGAACTTTAATAGTAGTAGATATATACAATAAAAAAGAAGGAGAATTTTGTGTTAAAAATTAATGAACCAATTCCTGAACTTGATGTGGAATTCTTACAGAAAAAAAGAAGAACTGATTCGAAATATAGTCTCTATGTTTTTTATCGTGGATTTCATTGTCCTATTTGTAAAAAGTATTTAGAGGAATTAAATGAAAAAGCAGATGAACTTGATGCTTTAGGTGTTTCTGAAATCACGGCCATATCAAGTGATGAAACCCTTATCGCGGCTAAGACACGTGATAACTGGCAAATGTATAATATGCAAATTGCTTATAATTTAAGTGAAAAAAGTATGCAGGACTGGGGACTATATATCTCTGAAAAAATTCAAGAAAATGAACCACAATTCTTTAATGAACCTGCAGTCTTCTTAGTAAAGCAAGATGATAATAAACTCGTCTATGCTAACTATAGTAGTATGCCATTTGCGAGACCTCGCTTTGAGGACATTGTTGATGGTTTAAAAATGATGAAAGAAAATGATTATCCTGCCAGAGGAACGAAGTTCCCAAGTTAACAGAGGAACGAAGTTCCCTAAATAATCATAAAATATTTTATTCTCTTCGGTATGAATAATTTGCTTTGAACTTTGACTATGATGAAAGGCCCTCACTTAGAGGGCTTTTTCTATTTTTGTTTTACTTTATTCCAATCTTTAACTTGCCACTCAGTTTGAACAACCGCAACCTTCTCATCAGCAGTATTCAGAATATCTGTGATAAGAATAATTTTTCCAATCCCCTTGGCCTCAAGCTCATTCATCAGCGTATTAAATTTCTTCTGGGGTAATTGTGAGACTCCACGTAAATCAGTATTGGCATGCTTATTATAAGTAGCCTTTAACTCAGTCATAACATAACGGTACTTAGAGCTTCCAAGGTTCTTGGTAAGGACTAAGCCCGCTGGAAATTCTCCAAGGGTAGCAATTGCACAAGCATGCATTGTATTGAGGTGGTTCTTATTTAATCTTTTATAAGGAAGAAAGATTATACATTCTTCTTGATCTAGTTTTTTGAACTTAAAGCCATGGGGTTTATTAAAAGGGATTCCCTGAATAAATAGCTTTTCGATGACCTTTAAAGTCATTGGCTTATGGGAATTACTTAATAGTTTATCAACAAAGTCGAATATTTTCCTGCTCATGCTCACCTCTATATGAATGATTCCAGTAAATTATACATGAATTTAAGACACAAGGGAATTAGTCAGGTACTAATAAAGAATGTCAGAACATGTATGTTTTCTAGTAGTTTTACTTGTGGAAAACTAGTTACTTAAGAAAAAAAGGAATTTGTATGAAAACTCTAATTTTAACAAGTATGATGGCAATGATTGCCCTTGCATCTGCTCCTAAGCACGTTTATGTAACTGTAGGTAGTGATGCTGTTTCTAACTCTCAAAAGTCTTTAAGCTCAATCAAAAAATTGGCTGCAACTGAAGAAGTAACTGTTTTAAAAGTTCGTGAAGATGAATTAGTAAAACTTTCTAAGCTTATGCATGATAAGCATAACCGTTGTGGTGGATTTGTATTCCACGAGTCACTTGAAGAAGCTCAATCTTTTTTAAATGTAAAAGCTAATGCTCAGAAAAACTTTGCTCCAGTAAACTATACAATTACTGAAGGGCCAAGAGTTGAAGCAATGGTAAGCATGACTCAAGAAATTAATATTCGTACAACTATTGAAAAGCTTTCTGCTTTTAATAATAGATATTACCAAGCACAAACTGGTGTTGATTCACAAGCTTTTGTTAAAAAGACTTGGCAAGACCTTGCAGCTAATAGAACAGATGTTAAAGTTGAATACTTTGAGCATAGTTCTTGGAAACAACCATCAGTTGTTATGACAATTGAAGGAAGTGATGCTCCAAATGAAATCGTAGTTATCGGTGGTCACGCTGATTCAATTGCTGGATGGTGGGGACGTGAAAGAGCTCGTGCTCCAGGTGCAGATGATAACGCTTCAGGTATCGCAACAATTACTGAGATTATTAGAATTGCAATGGATATGGGATATAAGCCAAAGAGAACTGTAAAGTTCATGGCCTATGCAGCTGAAGAAGTTGGTCTACGTGGATCAAAAGAAATCGCTCAAGCTCATAAGAGAGCAGGAATGAATGTTGTTGGTGTTGTACAATTTGATATGACAAACCACAAAGGTACTGATGATCTAGACATCGTATTTATGACTGACTTTACTAATGACGCTCAAACAAAGTTCATGGGTAAATTAATTGATGAATATGTAAAAGTTCCTTGGGGATACTCTAAGTGTGGATACGGATGTTCAGATCACGCATCTTGGCACTCAGCAGGATACCCAGCGGCTATGCCATTTGAATCTACAATGGGTGATATCAATGGACATATCCATACAGCTCGCGATACTATTTCACAAAGTAACGATGATGCAGTTCACGCTGAGAAATTTGCGAAGCTTGGGGTTGCATTCCTAGTTGAAATGGGGAAATAACTAAAAGTTGAAATTAGAAATATATGAAGAGATTGAAGAGAACTTAAAGAATTCTCAAAGTGGCTTTAAAGCTTTTCACTTTGTGGATGACGAAAAGACTCTTCGATCTCTTGATGAAGCCAAACTTATACTACACACACTCAAGGCAATGGCGGAAGTCTCTAAGAATTTAGTCAAAGAGTTTCCGAGTCTCGATCAAATCTTCATTAAAAATTATGGTGATATTAAGTTTCTATTTGATAGAGAAAGTATTCTTGAGGCGTGTTTCTTAGACGATTACCTCTTTCCCCAAAGTGAGCAGATGCCACTGCCTGCAGATAGAGAAGTCGAACTCGAATTATTATTAAATTATCAACAATCCTTTACCGAATGGGTTGAAGAAATCAAAACAAATCATATTAACTCTCAAGAGCAGATTAAAGCTGGCTTTGATCCTGAGTTAAAATCTAAGCACTTATTATGTCAGTGTCAAAAGTGTATTGCTGATTATCGTGCAAAACTACGTGATAGTGTTTTTAAAGAACAAAAAGAACTTATCGACTCCCATATTGAACGCTTACATGAAATGGTCTTAAGTGAGAGTATCGATAAAGTCTCTGATTACGTTAATAAATTAAGAAAGAAAATTGATCGAAACCTACAGGTTGTAAAATACAAACTGAAAAGAGGTTCTTTAAATAAATTAGATGCAGATATTAAATCCTATCTAAAACAAAATATTGGTGATGAAACTGAACTTGGTAGAACTTATCAAGAAAGAGTGAAGTCTAAATTTAATAGCATATTAGTAGAAAGAGATATCTCTCCTGATATGCTTACAGATGATGAGTATGAGCGCTTTTTTATCCAACTAGGACTTGGTATATGGAAAAATGAAAGTGTACTTGTGCGTGAGTTTGAAAAACTTATTAGCTCCGTAATGGCCTTTAAAAGAAAAGATATTTCGGCCAATATCCTAAGAGAATATCTTGGAAAATTCTGGGTCTACTCCCAAGCTCGTCATAAGAAAAGAAAAGTTATCTACCACATGGGTCCAACAAACTCAGGTAAGACCTATAACGCGATCGAGGCTTTGGCCAAGGCAGAACACGGATGCTACCTAGCACCCCTTAGACTTCTTGCCAGTGAACTCTATGATACTTTAAATTCAAAAGGTGCCGTAACCACACTTCTCACAGGAGAAGAAGTTATCGAGCAACCTGGTGCCACTCATTATTCATCAACTATTGAAATGGCCCGCATGAATGAAGAGTTTGATTGTGTCGTTATCGATGAAATTCAAATGATCACCGACTCACAACGTGGTTGGGCGTGGACAAGAGCACTCGTTAATATCAATGCAGACGAAGTTCATCTCTGTGGTGATGATTCAGTCTTTGAACTCGTTGAAAAAATATTAAAGCTCACTGGTGATGAATTAGAAGTTAGAAGGTACGAAAGAAAGACTAGCTTAACAGTTATGAAAAACACTGTCAGATTAGTGGATCTTGATAAAGGGGATGCCTTAATCGTTTTCTCAAGAAGAAATGCCCTTAAATATAAAGCCGATCTTGAAAGACTTGGCTTTAAAGTATCCATCGTCTACGGAAGATTAAGTCCAGAAGTTAGACGTGAACAAGCTCGTAAATTTGATGAAGGTGAAACAGATATTATGGTCTCAACCGATGCAATTGCCATGGGGATGAACCTACCAATTCAAAGAGTTGTCTTTTCAACCTTATCAAAATATATCGATTCAAAAGAACATCCCATAACTGATTCTGAAATCAAACAAATCGCTGGTCGTGCTGGTCGCTTTGGCCGCTATCCTGAAGGGTTTGTCTCGACCCTACAACAAGTCGACGAAGGTATCCAAAGAGTACAAGCTGCTCTAGGTGTTACACTTGATCAAAAGAAATTTGCGATGGTTGGTCCCGATCTAGAAATTTTTAGATCCGTGAACTCAGCACTAGAAGAAAATAGCTTAAGAACTCTCGATCTTTCTGAATTTTTACGCCTCTTCAATACCATGACCTTTGATAAACCATTTTACTGTGTTGATCTCAAAGAAATGATTGAAGTAACAGAGATGATCGAAGAAGTAGATGAAGGCAAAGTACTAAGTGATTCTGAAACATTTGGTTTTGCTTGTGCCCCTGTAAATCTTGGTATGATCGAACACGTCCAATACTATGTTTGGATTGCATCTCATTACGTAAAAGAGATGAGTATCATAAACGAAGATATCGATCCGACATCTGATGATATCGACTATCTTGAGCGTGCCATTAAATGTGTGGAACTCTATCAATGGCTAGCGAGACATTTTCAAAATAAGAACTTTAGCTTCGATGAAGAAGATCTTTTACAAAATAAATCCGAAGCAATTGAAAAACTCAATCAATTACTTTCCGAAAAAACTAGTAAGCGCTGTTCAAGCTGTGGTTGTAAATTACCAGATAATTTCGAATTTAATATCTGTGAAACTTGTTTTAATCAAAGACGCTTCACAAGACGCCCAGGCGGTGGAAAACGTGATTTTAAATCCAAGTCAGGACCTGGTGGCAATGATCGCAAAGGTGGTCGCGGCGCATCTAAATCTGGCGGCAAGTCAGGTGGAAAATCAGGTGGAAAGTCTGGCAATAGACCCAAAAAAGGCGGCTTTAAACCAACTGATTCAGGCCCAGGTGGTGGTAAAAAGAAATCACGTGGTAAGAAAAATAAAGCATCTGCTTTTAAGCGTGGGTGAGTTATTTGACACTTATAAAAACTATAACCGTAATAACTAGGAATGCAGATAAGCGTAAGAAAGAAGAGAAAGTCAAATAGCAAAAGAATTAAATTGGATTAAATTTAGTCTAGGTAAGAGCGACTAATTGATTTTTAAAAGTTTAAAGTCACTCTTACCACAATATCTAATATTATTAATTTATTCAAAGACACATAAATAAGATCCATCATTTTCTATTGGGCTAGGACAAGGTATAACATCTACTTCAGTAGCATCTGGAATTCCTGGCCATGACAGGCCACCTGTGAAGTAAGTTGCAGCTGTGGTATCTTGAGTATCAATACATCTCCATCCTGTACCTTCATTAGAAAAATATCTTCTATACTTAACACTTTGAGTTTCACTTCTATTATCATATCCGCTTAAGCAATATAAACCATTAGATGAATTTTGTGAAAAGCCCCAGTATTGTAGGTCACCAAAGTTTATCTCATCTATATATTCTTTAAATAATCCATTCTTGTAATTAATTTTAACCTTTATTATATCAACATTCGCATTTTTAGGATAATAGCTTTTGTCGAGATAGAAGTTAATATCAAAGTAATAAGAACTACCAGAAGATGTAAGGCTTAAATTATTATCAAGTCCTTTAAGGTAATTAGAAATAGACTTAGAGTCCATCGGAAACTCTAACTTTTTTGGAGCTTCTGAAGTTTGGTTAGTAAAAAATACTTCAATGTTTGAAATATTACTTTGTAGAAAGTCACTAATATTACTATTTGTAAAAACTGATAGTTTTATCTCTAAATTTCTAAAGTTTGAGTGAAACCTACTAAGATTAAGTAGAGATGTATCTATGTTCATACGAGTCTCTTTACAATTAAGTTTACTATCACGTTTTACAATATATATGTTATAGTCATTGTAATCTGGTAAATTATGAACATTATTTTTACTGCTATCTATTTCAAATATATGTACATTTTCAGAACTAATACTTTTTGCGTAGAAGTGAATATTAGGATTTAGTTTATTAATTGAAAATGTACCTTCAATAATAGAAGTAATAGTATAGTCAATACCATATTCTGGGATAGTTAAATTACTTGGATTGTAGTTTTCGTAATCCGTATTTATAGGTTCGTTATTAAAGTTAACATGAAAGTGGTTCTTGTGTTCATTGTTTTTACTCATTTTTAATGATAATTGTGAGTTTTTATTGTTAGGTTCAAAAGTGATTAAATCATTATTACAAACAAGTTTTAATGAATTTAAATAATTCATAT